>JBGAWX010000024.1:0-19927 GCA_044227375.1 Saprospiraceae bacterium | reverse complement strand
AACAATCTGCGAGTTCACAATTTTTGGTAAAAGCAGTACAACTTTTGAGAAAAGAGGGCATGGATTTAAGTCCATCTTCTGCAATTGATGCGGAATTGCTTTCCAACAATATGGCTTTATTAAGAGACCTTCCTTCCCCCGGGATTGAAGAATTGCTCGATAGTTCAGTTTGTGTATTCGGAAAGGGAAATTCTGAAATCATCGAGTGGATGAAAGAAAAAATTCTTTGCGGAGAAGTTACCGGACATATTGAATTAAAAAATCAAAGTCTTCCCTTTGTCAAAAGTTTTCATGCCGCTTTAAAAACTTTGCGGTTGTCCAAATTTTGGAAAGACGGACACCAGGAAGAATTGGATCTCGATCTCAGGAAAGAAAATCAACTGAATATTTCCCAGTTTCTTCATTTTACACAGTTGATTGAATTGAATTGGGCCGTTTCAAGAACATCTGAAGTAAATGCACTTGGCAATTTTCATGAATACTGGAGTTTTCACTGGAGTCCCGAATTGGAAATCTATCTGATCCAGATCGCGCTTTATGGAAATACATTTCAGGAAGCCACGGTGAAATACGTTCAGAAAAAAATATCTATACAAATTGAAATTTACCGAATTGCACAATACCTCGAGCATGCTTTGAAAACCGGATTTCAGGAATTATTACCTGTATTAACCAATAAACTGTCCAACATCATTTTACAAAATCCGGATGTGGTGCAACTCAGTACGTTGATACGTCCATTGATGTCCGGAATGGAATACGGATCTATTCATCAGACCAATGTAGATTTTATTAAACATGTTTTGGATGAATTGATTCCAAAATTAGTAATCTCGTATCCTGAAGCAATCAAGTTTGTGGATTACAATAAAAGCAAACAATTGATGCAAGCTTTATTGGTCTTGCAACTGTATTTTGATAAAAATAAAAAGATAGACAATAATGACTTGTCTGAACTTTGGAAGCAACAATTGTTCCTGATGGTCAATGAGGAATTATCCCACCCTTTGCTTAAAGGTAAAATCTGGAATATCCTGTTGGAACGAAAATGGATTGATATGGCTTCGTTTTTACAAGCCTTTACTTTGCAATTTTCCCTGCACTATGATATACCAAAAGCTGCACAGTGGTTTGAAGGATTTTTATACACCCAATCTGCATTTTATCTGATGCATCCTGACATTATGAAAAGCCTCGACACCTGGTTGCTTTCTATTGATGAATTGCACTTTAAAGATAACCTTCCCTTATTGCGAAGAGTGTTTGATCAAATTTCCATAGGTGAACGGCAACGGATTTTTAGTTTGATTGCAAATCAGCAGAAAGAAAAATCAGGAAAGGAATTGATTTATTGGGAATTGGATCAAAAAAGAGCAGGTAAAATGGATGCAATCGTTCAAAGATTCACCAAATAGGCACATAGAACACATAAGATTCAATATATTTAATTCTATGTGATCTATTTTTCTATGTGGTTTATAAAATTTTATTCTTCCTCGTCAGAATTTGGAGTTTTCTCTTCCAGCCAAAACTGATTTACCGAATCTCCTTTAACGATTTGCAGTTTCTGAAAATTGATTAATTCCAATATTCCAAGAAAGACAATGATGGCATGTATTCTATTTTCACATTCTTCGAAGAGCAATTCAAAACTGGCTTTACCGCTTCGTTTGATTTTGTCCATCACTTTCTCCTGTTCTTCTTCAATGACGAATTGATAATTGTAAATTTTATGGACTACTGTTTTAGGACCTTCTTCAAATCGCTGCATCACCTTTTGAAATACTTTCATCAGGTTGAATAGATTCAGCGTCTCCCATTCTGCGTCAACAAGAGCTTTACTGGCTAATGTTTCAAATTCTTTTTTAAGATTGCCCCGTGGAATTCTGAAATAACGGTCATCTTCCATCTGGCTCATATCCGTAATGACTTCCTTGATGGCTTTGTATTCTAACAACTTTTGAATCAGTTCTTTTCGTGGATCAATCTCTTGATTGTTCTCATCGAGTTCTTTTCTGGGAAGCAACATTCTTGCCTTAATGCGTATCAAGGTAGCCGCTACTAAAATAAACTCACTGGCAAGATCCAGATTCAGGGATTCCATCTGGCGGATGTAATCTAGAAAATCGCCGGTGATTTTGGCAATGGGAATGTCGTAAATATCGAGTTCGTCCCGCTCTATGAAAAAAAGCAATAAATCGAAGGGGCCTTCAAATTGCTGGAGTTTTATAGTATAGGTATTCATAAAATTCTACAAGGGAAGGCGAAGGTACAATTAAATTATTTAAGTCAATTTAGGTATGTAAAATAATCTTAAAATGGTGTATGGCCTGTCCGACATTATTGGAAATACTGAGCCTTGTGTGTTGAAAATACTAAATGTTCAATACTCAATATTCAATGCTCAATGTTCTGTGAAAGGAGTTTGTGACGCTATTCTTTTTAAGATTGCCCAAGAATCAACCATTTCAACTCGAACCCTTTAATCTCTTTGGAAGGTGACTTAACATTATTTCAAATTATAATTGCCCATTGTCCATTATCAATTGTCCATTGAATTTCTTCTATCTTCGCTTTATGCCTTCAGGAAATCTTTATCTAATACCCGTTCCATTAAGTGGCGGGGATGTGAATTCATTGAGTTTACAATCGATTGAAGCAGCTCATGCATTAAGTCATTTCGTCGTCGAACGGGCCAAACCTGCAAGAGCATTTCTGAAATCCATTAAACACCCTGTTCCCTTGCAGGAAATCATCATTCATGAAATGCCGGAAAAACCAGATGCGGCATTTCACAAAATGATTATTCGCGAATTATTAAAAGGAATATCCATGGGATTGGTTTCTGAAGCCGGATTGCCCTGTATTGCAGATCCGGGTTTTGAAATTGTAAGTCTCGCGCATCAACATAAAATCAAAGTCATACCATTTGCCGGACCAAATTCCATGATGTTAGCCTTAATGGCCAGTGGCATGGATGGACAACAATTTCAATTTCATGGTTACCTTCCTGCAAAAAAAGAAATGCTCAGAGATAAACTGATCAAATTGGTAAACGAAATAAAAAAAACCGGCATCACTCAGATTTTTATGGAAACACCATACCGTAACAAGCAGGTTTTGGAAATGGTAAAACACAATATACCCGCTGAATTGAATTTTTGTGTTGCAAGCAATTTATCAACCGATGATCAGATCATTCAAACAAAAAAAATAAAAGAATGGAAGGAAGAAGAATTCTTAATCCATTATGATAAGCCTGCTATTTTTATTATTGGAAAATGAACGAAAGAAAAATGAATAGCATTAGGAATTCAAATTTCAATGAGCAATACACAATGTTCAATATTCATTTGTGATTCATCAGTGGTCCGTAGTCATATTCTCATACACCAACTGTCCTGAAGCAGGAAGCAATTCTTCAGACTGAAGCGCCTTAAAACTAAAACCTTGCAATGTGAAATATTCCAGCACTCTTGGCAAAACGGAATGCAATTTTTTTTCTGCTTTTAATGAATCATGAAATACGATGATCGAACCGGGTCCGGTATTTTTAATCACATTCTGGTAACAGGCTTCTGCACTCAGCTGCTGATCAAAGTCTCCACTCAAAACATCCCACATCACAATTTTGTAATGATGTTTTAAAAACCGGGTTTGTGATGGACGCAACCTGCCATAAGGAGGTCTGAATAAGTTTGAACCACTTGTGATTGCACCTTTGCGTACGTTGAGAATATAATCCAGGTTGTCACTACGCCATCCAGATAAATGATTGTAGGTATGATTGCCTACAGCATGACCACGGTCTTTGATTTCATCAAATACTTTTGGATGCCGCTCGATGTTTTGTCCGACACAGAAAAAGGTTGCTTTGGCATGATATTCATCAAGGGTATCCAGCACCCAAGGTGTTACTTCAGGAATGGGTCCATCATCAAAAGTCAAATAAATATCAGCTTCCTGGCTGTCGATTCGCCATACCAGATCAGAAAACATGTTCTGCAAAAACCGTGGAGTAAAGCTGAGATACATTGGATTATCCAGGGATTAAATTGGTACCTACGCATAAAGGTCGAGATTGGATTTAAAGATTCTAAGAATATTTTAGTGATTAACAATATCTTATGAGGACAGATTTGGATATTTGCATCCACTTATAGAATATAGCGTTATGGAAAAACCGGTTCGATTGCGATTTGCTCCAAGCCCCACAGGTCCTTTACATATTGGAGGCATCCGCACTGCTCTTTACAATTATTTATTTGCAAAAAAACATCATGGCGCTTTCATATTGAGAGTTGAAGATACAGACCAGGGTCGGTATGTGCCGGGTGCTGAAGAATACATTATCAATTCTTTGAAATGGGTTGGATTGATTCCGGAAGAAGGACCCGGTTTTGGTGGTGACTATGGTCCATACCGGCAGTCCGAAAGAAAATCCATTTATTTCGAGCATGCTTTGAAAAAAGCTTTACGTGATTCTGATGGAGGCAACCGGAAATATGATTTTGATAGCCGCAATCAAATGAAAAATTCATTCACCCTTGGAATGGATACTGCAAAAAAATTAATTGAATCCGGCTGCCCTTATGTTATCCGGCTTAAAGTTCCGGAACATCAATCGGTCACTATTCTCGATGCCATTCGAGGTGTGGTCAGTTTTCATACATCAGAACTCGATGATAAAGTATTGATCAAATCCGATGGCATGCCTACATATCACATGGCGAATGTCGTCGATGATTATCTCATGAAAATCTCCCACGTCATCCGTGGGGAAGAATGGCTTTCATCTACCGCACATCACGTGTTGTTGTACAAAGCATTTGGTTGGGAAGACGACATGCCCATATTTGCTCATTTACCATTAATACTGAAGCCAACAGGCAATGGAAAACTTTCCAAACGCGATGGAGCACAATTTGGATTTCCGGTATTTCCAATCAGCTGGATTGTCTCTGATGGTGTAGAATTTGAGGGATTCAGAGAATATGGATTTGAACCCAATGCATTGTTGAATTTTCTGGCCTTACTCGGATGGAACAACGGTACCGAGCAGGAAATTTTTTCAACGGATGAATTGATTCATCATTTTAGTTTGGAAAAAATTGTAAAATCAGGTGCGCGGTTTGATTTTGAGAAAGGAAAATGGTTCAATCAACAGTATCTGCATCGCATTCCCCGTGAAGAAATAACAAAACGAATCCAACATGATTTCAAAAAGATGAATATTGAATTGACTGAAATTGAATCACAGCAGATTTATGAATTGTATAAAGATCGTGTGGTGTTTTCAAAAAATTATTATGATTTTGGAAAAGTCTATTTTGAAAATCTCAATTACTACGATAAGGAATTTATTGAAAAAAAATTTAAAAGCGAACAGATTCCGGTATTGATTGCAATCACAGGTAACATACTGGCCGTTGCAGATTGGGATGCTTCAGCAATTGAAACTCTATTAAAAGATTTTCTTAAGACAGGTGCCATCAAACCCGGCGAATTGTTTCCTGCATTGCGTGTCGCAATTACCGGCATTCCGATGGGTCCCGAAGTCCATAAGATGATTCATTTATTGGGTAAAGAAAAATTCAAAAATAAAATCGATCAGTTTATTGCGTTTGTAGAACAAAAAAATAAAGAAGCATGAAGATAAAATTCTGCGGAGCAGCACGGGAGGTCACAGGATCAAGCCATCTCATTACTTTGGATAATGGTTATAAGATTTTGTTGGACTGTGGAATGTTTCAGGGACATTTTGAAAACCTTGAAGAATTAAATTCCAACTGGAATTTTGAACCGGCAGAAATCGATGTGTTGATTTTATCTCACGCCCATATCGATCACTGCGGCAGAATTCCCAAATTAGTAAAAGACGGTTTCAAAGGAAATATTTATTGTACGCATGCAACGCGAGATCTTGCTTCCATCATGTTGATGGACACCGCACACATTCATGAACGCGACGCGGAATTTCAAAATAAAAAACTGGATAAGAAACGAGCAAAACATCCGGGACAGAAAATACCTAGAGTGAAACCTCTTTACAATGGTGCCGATGTGTCCAAAGCAATGAAACAATTCATTTCGATTTCATATGATCGTTGGCTTGAAGTAGTGAAAGGCGTTAAGGTGTTGTTTACCGATGCAGGACATATCCTCGGTTCTGCAAGTGTCAATCTAATTATCAATCAGGGAGGTGATGATCTGCGACTTGCATTTTCAGGAGACATCGGAAGACCCTCACGTCCCATACTCAGGGACCCACAGGAGATGTGGCCTGCTGACATCATCATTACCGAATCCACTTATGGAAATAAATTACACATACAAAAACCTGCAGAGAAAGAACATTTCCTGAAAGTGGTAATGGAAACCTGTATTGAAAAACGCGGTAAACTGATCATTCCGGCATTCAGCCTGGGGCGTACCCAGGAGTTGGTGTTCATCATGGATCAACTGGTCAATGAAGGAGTCCTTCCGAATATTCCGGTATTCGTTGATAGTCCGCTTGCAGTCAATGCAACTGACATCTACAAAGCACATTCGGAATGTTTCGATGATGAGTTGCATAAATATATTGTTACTGATCCGGATCCTTTTGGATTCAGAAGACTCAGTTATATTACTGATGCCAATGATTCAAAAAAACTGAACAACAGCAAAGAACCTTGCATCATAGTGTCCGCAGCAGGCATGATGAATGCTGGTCGAATACAACATCACGTTTACAACAATATTGAAAATCCAAAGACCACCATTTTACTGGTTGGATATTGCGCTCCCGGTACTCCCGGAGGATTGTTGCAACGTGGAGCTACTGAATTGAAACTTTTCGGAGATGAATTAAAAGTCAATGCAAAAATTGAAATCATGGATTCATTTTCTGCGCATGGAGATCAGAAGGAGATGTTGGATTTCCTGGACAATCAGACAAAAACCTGCAAACAACTTTTCCTGGTACATGGAGAATACGAAACTCAATTGGAGTACAAGGATTATTTGAGGCAACACGGATTTGATAAGATTGAAATTCCGGAATTGAAACAAGTCGTAAACGTTTAGGTTGAATTTTTTCACCACATAGAAATATAGAGCACTTAAGAATTTAATCTATGTGTTCTATATTTCTATGTGGTTCACAAACTAAGGCTTAACGAATATCTCTTTAGCATTCTGATTTGTAATTACAACTTCCGTTTCTTGATTTACAACTAATTTTAATGACAGATCATATTCGCCAATGGAAATGATTTGCAGTTTACTTCCAGGATTTAATTTCTTGCTTTGCAGATATTTCAAAAATTCAGGTGATTGATTTTTTACACCGAGCATGATTACTTCTTTTCCTGTTTCGTGAATTAACGAAAGACTCACTTGATTCCTGTAGGTAAAGGTTCCACTTGCATTTGGAATCGGATCTCCATGCGGATCAAATTTTGGATTGTCAAGAAATGCATCTAATCGTTCTATCAATTGTGCAGATTGAATATGCTCTAATTGTTCAGCAACTTCATGCAACTCATCCCAGCTGAATCCAAGTTTATCGTGCAGAAACGTTTCCCAGAGTCTGTGCCTGCGAAGCAATTCTATTGCAACCTTTTGTCCTTCACGAGTCAGCTGAACTCCATAATATTTTTCATGGGTCAACAACTTTTTATCTGCCAGTTTCTTTACCATATCGGTCACCGATGCAGGGTTGGTATTCAGTTCTTCAGCGATGGCTTTTGTAAATACGGTCTTATCTGAGTTGTTTTGGCTGATTTTATAGATGGCTTTCAAATGATTTTCCTCGGATGCCGTCAACATGATTATATATTTTAGACAAATCTAAATTAATATTTAAACTAAACTAATTAAATTATCAAATGAATCAAAGATTTCAGACCTTAACAGACATAATCCGTTCACGCAGAGCGGTTTTTCCTCAAAATTATGAACCAGGGCAGATCTCCGATGAGCTTATTAATGCCATCCTGGACAATGCACGCTGGGCCCCAAACCATAAAAAAACTGAACCCTGGCGCTTTGTAGTCATCACCAAAGAAAAGTTGAAGGACCTGTCCGATTTCCTCATGGAGCATTATAAGAAAAAGACCAGCCCCGAAAATTTTGATGCTATCAAAATGAAGAAAGCTGGAGAAAAACCACTTCAATCCGCAGCCGTTATTGCGATCTGCATTCACCGCAGCCCGGAATCCGTCATCCCTGATTGGGAAGAAACTGCGGCATTGGCTTGTGCGGTCCAAAACATGTGGCTCAGTTGTACCGCATTGGAGATTGGTTCGTATTGGAGTTCGCCGAATGCCATTTACGAGATGAATGCATTTTTAGGACTTGGAGAAAATGAATCCTGCCTGGGTCTTTTTTATATGGGATGGACCAAACATCAAGCACCGGCAACCAAACGAAAAGGAGTGGATGAAATTTCAAAGTGGCTTTGATGAAGTTGGCAAAGAGCAGGAATCAAGAGGCAATCCCGATAGCCATCGGGAGCAAGGGGCAATAAGTACTCTTTATATTTCTAAAATGTTGTTTTTTATATTAATTACTACAAGTTATAACTTGCAAGCTCGCATTACTTTTGGACTATAAATTCAATCGTGAATAAAATCTTCATCGATACCTCAAAACTAAGCAACCTCAATAGTGGACTTGGACAATTTTGTTTGCATTTGGGCAAAGCATTAACAACAACTCCTTCGGAATTTGATTTCGATTTTTATGTGCCTGAAAATTGTAGTGGAATTTTTGGTAATCAAGTCAATTACATTCGTCAATCAAATCTGCATAAGTTTTTTCGTCTACCAAGTCAAAAATACAAGCTCTGGCATTGCCTGCATCAAGGGGCTCCTTATTTGCCATCAGAATTGAAAACTCCTTTGATACTCACCATTCACGATCTCAATTTTATACACAAATACAGCGGCTACAAATTAAAATGGAAATTGCGTGACCTTCAAAAAAAAATAAACAGAGCGAATGTGCTGATCGCCATTTCAGAATTCACTGCAAACGAAGTAAAACAACATCTTGACCTTGGAAATAAAACCATTAAAGTCATTTACAATGGCAATACTTTAATAAAGTTTGACCCTATTGAAAAACCATCTTTCATCCGGAATGGTAAATTTCTATTCACCTTAGGAATCATACAAGCCAAAAAAAACTTTCATGTATTAATACCTCTGCTTGCAAAACAAAAATCTTATCATTTGATAATCGCAGGAAGTGACCACGATGATTATGCTGCACATTTAAAAGAAGAAGCAAAAAAACAGGGCGTACTAGACCGTTTGATCATGCCCGGAATTATTACCGATCAAGAAAAATTCTGGCTTTATTCAAACTGTGAGGCCTTTTTATTTCCCTCATTGACCGAAGGATTTGGACTTCCTGTACTTGAAGCGATGAGTCTTGGCAAACCGGTATTTTTATTTAACGGCAGTTCATTGCCAGAGATCGGAGGTCCTGAAGCCTATTATTGGCAGACTTTCGATCCACAAGAAATGAATGCAGTATTTATGAATGGTATGAGTACCTATTATGCCGATGCAGATAAAAAGAATCGGATGATAACATGGTCCGAACAATTTTCATGGACCCGGGCAGCCAATGATTACTTGCAGTTATACAATTTATATAAATAATCATCCGAAAATCAGGCATCCAAATACCAAAAATACTCGTAAAGACATGTATTTTCAATTTTAGACTTATACTCTCAAATTTTAAGTTTCGATTAAACCGATTTCAAAATTACCATTCTAAGTTTTTTAATTATGCATATGAAGTCAGTGATCTCCTCGTTTATCTCGTATTGCCTGATCTTGAGCCTGAATTCTCAATTACTTTACGAGCTTGACAAAATCCAGGAAATTAAAATAACATTTCCATACAGCAATTGGGATCAAAAACTGGATTCCTTACATACTGCAGATTCTGATGCAAGACTGATCGCAACAAAAGTCGAATTGAATGGAGTGGTATTTGACAGCGTGGGAATCCGATACAAAGGAAACAGCACGTACAACCCCACACGAATTAAAAATCCATTCAACATCAAGCTGGATTACATCAAATCCAATCAGAAGTACGACGGTTACAATACCCTGAAACTCTCCAATGGCTTTATGGATCCGAGTTTTCTGCGTGAAGTCATGGGTTATAAAATTGCAAGACAATATCTTCCCGCTTCACAAGCCAACTTCATCAATGTCTATGTCAACAATGTCCTTATCGGATTATACACCAATGTACAAGACGTGAACAATGATTTTTTATCAGATCATTATTATTCGTCTTCCAATGCATTTTTTCAGTGCGATCGTAGTGACAAGCAGGTGCAATTGCCTTCTAGTTGCAATGGACAAATGCCCGGTTCTGCACTAAAATATACGAGTGCTGATTCTAATTGCTATTTCAACAACTACGAATTGGAATCAACCAGTGGATGGAGTTCACTTTTGCGCATGATGCAAACACTGAATCAGGACGTGGGCCAAATTGAAAAATACCTGGATGTCGATCGTGCACTTTGGATGCTGGCATTAAATAATTTTTATGTCAACCTGGATAGCTATTCCGGATCCGGACACAACTATTTGGTTTATGAAAATAATCTCGGACGATTTAATACAATACTCTGGGACCTCAATGAATTCTATGGAGCATTTACCAATGCCGGAACAGGCGGACAATTGACTGTAACTCAAATGCAACAATTAGATCCACTGCTTCACCTTAACAATGCGGAACGTCCTTTGATCTCCAAACTCATGAGCAATCCCAAATGGAAGAAAAGATATCTGGCACACTTGTATACTGTTTTAACTGATGCAAAAAACACTAACGGATATGAACAAGATGGACTCACATTGCAAAATTTAATCAGAACATCCGTTACGAATGACGTCAACAAATTTTTTACAGTCACCGGATTTAATACCAATCTCTACAATGATTTTACAAACAGTGGCGGAATGGGAGTAAAGACTTATCCGGGATTGATTTCATTTACAAATGCTCGAATTAATTTTTTAAGTAATCATGCTGCATTAAATGTCGTAAAGCCTTTGATTGAAAATGTCGTGTATCAACCCGCTGAAGTTCATAAAAACGATCTGATTAGCATTCAGGCAAAAATCACGAATGCAACGGTCATCAAATTATTTTACCGCTTCAACAAGGAAGATGTATTTAAAGAAACGGATATGTTTGATGACGGAACCCATAATGATGGAGCTGCTGCTGATGGAACATTCGGCGCACAAGTCAATATGGATAATCATTTAGAAATGCAATACTACATCTATGCAGAAAATGCAAATATCGCAGCACTTTCTCCTGCAAGGGCGGAATATGAATTCTACTCCATCAAAGTAAAATCAAACACACCACGTGCCGGTGATATCCGGCTCAATGAAGTCATGGCTTCCAATACGAGTTTCAAGGCTGATGAAAGCGGAGAGTTTGAAGACTGGATTGAACTGTACAATACCACTGATCATGATATTTCCTGTTATGGTTTATACTTATCAGACAATCCCGATAACAAACTGAAATGGGAATTTAACGATACCATTATCAAATCAAAATCATTTCTCGTAGTCTGGGCAGATGAAGACGGAAAGGATCCTGGCCTTCACGCCAATTTCAAATTATCCAAATCCGGTGAACAAGTAGGTCTGTATACTTCAGACAGTGTATTGCTGGACGAAGTGAAGTTTCCAACACTTGATGATAATAAATCGTATGGCATCTGCAACGCAAAATGGGATTATACCAAAACTCCAACTTTCGCTACCCTAAATGATTGCAACATTACTTATATCAATGAAGAATATTTTAATAATGCAATTGCCATTCAACCCAACCCATTTGACCAAACATTCAGAATTCTATTTACAGATTTATCACCTGGACAAATATTAATTTCCGATGTACTGGGAAATGAAATTTACTCTGTTAGAAATCTCACAAATTCAATTATTGATATAGATGCATCTCAATTGAGTCCAGGAGTCTATTTTCTCAATGCAGAATTTGGAAATATATTTTATTGCAAAAAACTAATCAAGAACTAGCATATTCTTAATTCCTGCCTGCGGCAGGTAGGCGTAATTTTTAATTTTTAATTTTTAATTTTTAATTGCTCTTCCGCTTTCTCAATAAACTCCCAGCCCAAACTATTCAGGTTGACATCGGTGCCTAAAAGGATTACGACATCAAAATCTTTAAGAGCTTTGTTCAATCTCAGATCATCTGCAACCACAAATCCTTCCTTACCGAATACATAAATCTTGTAGTAATAATACCAGAATTCATTTTTTGAAAATGCTTCATGAATATTCAAATTAAACAAGGACCAATAATAACTATCTGCAATTACCATTGCAGAAGGCTTCTGTGATATTCCAACATTTTCAAAACGGGCGTTGGGATAGGCCAGAATCTGTTCTTCAAATGGTAACAATAAATTCAGTCCGAGTTCGATGTCCCTGTCATCATCATGGGCCGGTTCCAGTCTAACAGAATCCCAGCTTAGCTCGGGCAAATCAATATTTCGGTTTTGTTCGATGTAATGTATGATCGAATCTGCTGCAAGGCATGCTCCATAATGCGTCCAGTGAATGCCGTATTTGGAATACAAGGGATATTTGCTATTATTTTTCAGAGATAAGAAATATGAATTAAAATCGATGCAGTTGACGCCTAGGTCTTTTGCTTTTTGCATGTAAACTTCATAATTTGCTTTGGACTTAGAGTATGTGCAACTGTCTGGAAAATACTCCGGATAAAATTGCCCTTTGCTCGCTGTCATCACGAATATAAAGGTCTTGTTCCTGCTTGCTAAAGAATCCTGAATTGTTTTTAATTGCTTCATCGTTGACTCAATCTTTTCCTCTCCAATAAAATCCAATCCATAATAGGCTGGAATATAATTGTACTCGTAAAAATAATTCTCTTTGCCTCGGACAACCTGTTTAGCATGAACTTTCCCAAAAAGAGAAAAATCGATCTGATTGTTTAATCTGACAAAAAACGTTCTGAATCCGAATTCAGAATTCAGATATTCTTCCTTTGATTTTTGAAAAGTATCCTGAAACCAGGATTCTATATTAAATGAAGGATTTTCAATCTTGGCAACAGCTCCGTGAAGTTTTTGCTCTTTAATTAATTGAAAACTTCCCTGTATCCAGGGCAGAAATCCAAGCACCAGCATCAACCGGATCATACACTTCTTTATTTGTTCTTCCCGATTTCTCATACTCTAAAATCTAAAATAAATGAAAGGATTAAATCCACTTGAACTGATCATTGCAATGCAAATCAAAATCAACAGCAAACTACACACACTCATTGCATAATGCCTTTTGATGCTGTATGTTTCAAAAAATAATTTTTGCTGCAATTGCAATCCCGGCTTCGCAATGGTAAAAAAAGAAAATACCAAAGCCAATATGGAGTAGAAATACAAATCGGACAGTATCGGAATTAGACTTCCTGATTTGAATAAAAACATTGTTTTTAGAAATATCAACGCATCACTAAAATGCTCAACTCTGAAAAACACCCAACCAATCATCACAACCAGAAAAGTGAGTGGCACGCTAATCCACACCCCTGCTTTCTTATACAAATTGTTGAGGAAACTTCTTTCCATGACTAAAAACAAACCATGATAAGCACCCCAAATCACAAAACTCCATGAAGCCCCATGCCAGAGTCCAGAAGCTAAGAACACGATCCATAAATTGAAATACAATCTTGAAGTGGAATCTACTCGATTTCCTCCAAGAGGTATGTACAAATAGTTGCGCATCCAATTACCCAATGTGATATGCCACCTTCTCCAGAATTCGGTTATGCTTCCGGACACATAGGGATTGTTGAAATTTTCAGGAAATTTAAATCCAATCATCTTACCAATACCAATAGCCATATCGGAATACCCGCTAAAATCAAAATAGATTTGAAAGGTGTATGCTATGATTCCAATCCAGGCAACTTGACTATGCAGTGTTTGATAATCCGAACTAAACACCTGATCAGCATATTCACCCAAATGATTTGCAATAATTACTTTTTTTGCAAGACCAATTGCAAACCTGTAAAAACCGGTAAGCCGGTTTTCATTATTTTCATTCTGGCTCCGGTCGCTGATCTGATCTGCCAGTTCATGATACCTGATTATAGGTCCTGCAATCAGTTTCGGAAATAAGATGATGTAGGTCTGATAATCCCAAAAGTGATGCAGCGGCTTATGCACTTTGCGATAAACATCCACTACATAAGTTATTGTTTCAAATGTATAAAAGGAAATTCCGATCGGAAGAATCAATTTTGTCCAATGAATTCCTTCAACTCCAGCCATTCGCAGAAACACATTGACATTCTCAATAAAAAAATTGGAATACTTGAAATAAAACAGCAGACCCAGGTTGACCGTCAGTGAAAGGATCAATAAACTTTTTCTGCGAAAGTCATTCGCAGAAGCATCCATCCATTTCACCAGGTGAAAATCCAAAAACGTCGTGACCAGTATTACAAAAATAAATTTCAGCGCACCCCAACTGTAAAAGAAGATACTGAAGGCGAGTATGACAATATTCTTATAAGCCTTTGGAACAATAAAGTAACACAATAGAAACAGCGGCAAAAAATAAAGGAGGAAAACGATGCTGCTGAATACCATGAAGTCAATTGAAAATTAAGAATTAAGAATTAAAAAATGATCGGAAAATGCGTAATTGATTTTATTACAGAAATAAAAATGAGCATTGTAATTATAACTTAATAAACCCCATTCGTAATTCTTCATTTTTAATTATTAATTATTTTCTCCTCCTTCCCTCCAATACAAATTACCCATTCTCCGACTATCTTCTCGGTTTTCAGTTGCTCCTTAATTTCAAGTAAACTACCAGGAAAATACTTTTCATACAACTTGGAAATTTCTTTTGCAAAACATGCCTGACGTTCTTCTCCAAAATGTTCTATCAATTCATCGATACATTTTAATAAGCGATGCGGAGATTCATAACAGATCATGGTGCAATTTAGTTTAGCCAACCATTTGAGTTGTGTGGAACGACCTTTTTTCTGTGGAAGAAAACCATTAAAGTAAAATTTATCACAAGGCAATCCAGAAGCAACCAATGCAGGGACGAATGCTGTTGCTCCCGGCAAGGCTACAACCGGAATGTTTTCTTTTCTGCACGAACGCACCAACAAATAAGCAGGATCTGAAATGCCCGGTGTACCGGCATCGGTAACCAATGCGATGGAAAGTCCGGATTTTAGTTTCTCCAAAATATTTTGTAAGGTGCGATGTTCATTCTGACTGTGAAAACTCTGGAGCGATTTGTCAATATTAAAATGAACGAGCAGTTTGTTACTCACCCGTGTATCTTCTGCCAGAATCAAATCGACCGTACTGAGGATTCCCAGTGCCCTGGGAGTCATGTCTGATAAGTTGCCTATTGGTGTTGGCACCAGATAAAGGCAGGGTTTTTCTTCGCGGTTTTGTTTCATCACGAAAAAAGAAAATTACATTTCATCATTGTTCAGTCACCGTATAAGAATACGATTCGGTAATTTGATTGGTCAGCAATTTTTTACAACTGTCTTCGATGATTTCTTTAGCTGATCGTTCATCAGCAGCTTCCAATTGCACTTCGATGTGTTTGCCTATGCGGACATCCCGGATGCCATTGATATTCAAATGATGCATGTTCTTCGCAACCGTTTTGCCTTGCGGGTCTAATAACTCCTTATGAGGCATGATGTCGATTCTGGCTTTATATAATTTCATGTAGTAAGATTTTTAGTTTTGGTAAAATAGTACAACAAACTAAAGAGTATATGGATCAAGACCACCAGACTTAATGCTGCGGCTCCTATCCAAATGGCACTGGTTAGTGTAATGATCTCCGCAATAAGTACTATGGCATAGGTATTCAACCATTCCCTGTTCAAATGAATTTTTAAAATTTTCCACCGGCTGATCATAAGATAAGAGAATAACAAAACAATGGCTACAAACACAACTGGATTAAATACAATCTCTTTTAATGCAAGATCCGTTTGATTGAGTTGCAATAATCCGCAAAAAAATAATGCGTTCGCAGGAACGGGAAGTCCTGTGAAAAAAATATCCTTACCCGAACTGCTTATATTAAATCGTGCAAGACGGAATGCTGCAGTAAGGGCCAGTGCAAACGCGAGATAAGGTAATAATATGATTTCCGTGTGAAGGGATTGTATAATTTGAAAACAAATCATACCCGGTACCACACCAAAGGTCACCACATCAGAAAGCGAATCTAATTGCGCACCTAACGCACTTTCCTGATTCAGCTTGCGGGCCACAAAGCCGTCTAAAAAATCAACAACTGCAGCAATCAAAACAAAAAATATGCATTGCATGGATTTTTCCTGACTCAGGCTCACCAGGGCACAACAACCAAAAAAAAGGTTGGATACTGTAAGCACATTGGGCAGGTTGAACATCATTGTCAATATGAAGCACAAAAGTAATGGATATGACCGTGACTGTGAAGCCTGAAGCAAGCATATCCGGTCATCCGTTAATTTTTTATAATTTTGATTCACTTTAAACCCTTTTTTCTTAACTATTTCACGATTAAAGGTGTCTTATTTACCTGGAAATGCGTTAATAGCAGATAAATTCTTCAAATGATTAAGGTTTTCTACCTCTTGATGTTGGTGCTTGGCTTGTCCTTCCCGGTGTTTGCTCAACCCGTCAATGACAATTGCAACAGCCCCATAAATATTCCCGATGTAACCAATTACTGCAGTAAAGTTGCTGAATTCACTCTTGTGAATGGAACTCCCTCAGGATACCCTCCGGCTGGATGTTGGCCCAATACGAACAAGGATGTTTGGTTTCGTTTCAGAGCTTTTTTTACAGATATCAACATCACGATTATCGGTAACAATACTGGCGGAACCAAAGGAGGTACACTGCTCAGACCCATGGTCGCTTTGTATAGAGGGGTTTGTGGTGGCACGATTTCAGAACTCAAGTGTGGGGCTGACAATTCTGCCAACGGAATCCTCAGCATTTATCAGGGAGGCCTCGTAATTGGGGCGGATTATTTTATAAGGGTTGATGGCGTAAACAACACCATGGGTACATTTCAAATTTGCATAAACAATTTCAATCCACCGGCTAAACCTGAACAGGATTGTCTGAATGCAACAGTGCTCTGCGACAAATCTTCTTTTGTAGTTCAGAAATTAAGTGGCTGTGGTGCTGATTGTGATGAAGCCAATAATTCTTGTTTAGGTGACAATAACAATACAACTTCTGAATCTTCTTCGGTATGGTACACCTGGACAGCTGCCAATAATGGAACTCTGACATTCACATTAAGACCATTGAATCCTTCAGATGATATTGATTTTGCAGTGTATGAATTGCCTAGTGGGATCCATAATCTCTGCACGGATAAAATAGTTTTGCGATGCAATGCTACGGCACCTCCTTGTGCAGGACCTACCGGACTGGATACCATTGATACGGACATCACTGAAGATTTGAATTGCAATAGCGGGGAAAATGGTTATTGCAAATACATTGATATGGTTCAAGGCAGGGCCTATGCAATTGTAATCAATAATTTTACAAATACAGGCATTGGATTTTCAGTATCATGGGGCGGCACCGGAGAATTTGCAAGTCCAATTGCCAATTTTGGAGTTGATCCTCCTTCCGGTTTGAAATGCGATACGGATTTTAAAGTGATCGATTCCTCACAAACCGCAAGTGGAATCAGCATCGTCCGTTACACCTGGAATTTTGGAAAAGATGCAGTACCTCAAACCGGCACCGGAAACCAGGTACATAATGTTCGATACAATTCTTTCGGAGAAAAGTTCGTGGCCCTTACAATCGTATCCAGCAATGGCTGCCAGATTACAGAAATCAGAAGAGTTGATGTACAACCATGTTGCGAAGATCTTCCAACACTTCAAATCAGGCTGGATAGCATGCGGAATTTATCTTGCAATAGTTCGAATGATGGAATGATTGCGGTGAATGGAAATCAAGGTTCCCCTTATGATGAAGATATCAATGGCGTCAAAACCTTTTATTATCAGTATAGCCTGGACGGACAGGAATTTAGTTCAATTAATCTATTTAATAATCTCTCTGCAGGAAAACACACCATCATTATCCAGGATCGCAAAGGATGTCTGGATACCATGGAAGTGAATATCACAGAACCTGAAAAAGTAGTTGCTCATGCGGGATCTGATGTAGAAATTGATCTGGGTGATTTTATCGATTTAAATGCGAATGCTACTCCACAGAATTTTTATAATTATACCTGGTATCGTGGTGACAGCATAGAATGCAATACCTGTCAGAATACAAGAGCAATCCCGTTTAATGATGGATATTATGCTGTGCAGGCAATGGATGATAAAGGATGTGTTGGAGTGGATTCGTTCTTTGTGAGAGTGAGGAAAAATTATTTTGTATATCCGCCAAATGTGTTTTCACCGAATGGGGATAATATCAATGACTACTTCAGCATTCTGGGAAGTAAATCCCTTGTAAATATCGACCAATTGCAGATTTTTGACCGCTGGGGAAATCTATTATTTAATGGTGAAAATCTGGCCCCCGGAAGCGGCGCAGGATGGAATGGCAGATCCGGCGAACAAGCCTGCAATCCGGGAGTGTATGTCTATCTCATCAAAGCCAAGTTTATCGATGGACATGTAGAAACTGTGAGTGGTGATCTTACTTTAATCCGATGAAATCCGGTATCGCTTTACTTTTATTTTTTTGTTGCATTCAATTTCATTGCAAGGATGTTTCCAATACAATGACTGATGATGAAGCTGCGCAATGGGTAAACAAAGAAATGCTGAGAAACATCAATCTAACGTATAGCGATTCAGCAAAAATTGAAATCCGGATTATTGCTCCTCAAATGATCCGCTATACCGATAAAACTGAATTGAAGGAAGAATTTCCGATAGGATTCCAGGCGTTTTTCTATGGAGAACATAATGAACTCATCAATACACTCGCTTCAAAGTATGCATTGCGCGTACGTAAAGAAGGAAAAACTTATATGAAAGACAGCGTCACCTTCACCACGATAAACAAAGAAATACTTAAAACATCAGAACTGGTGTGGGATGAAGTGAATGGTAAAATTTCAACTGATAAATTTGTTCGCATCATTCGAAAAAACGAAATGCTGCAAGGCTACGGATTTGAAACCGACCAGAATTTTAAAGAAGGCGTCATCAAATCAGTAGATGCCATCATGCCGGCGGAAAAAATTTATAAGGAGGAAGGCAAATAGTGATGAACTATGAGATATGAACTATGAGATAAATTAGAATAAAAACTTCTATTCATTTTACTTTATTTAATTAATGACTTAACTTTATCATCTCTGATCTCTGATCTCTGATCTCTGATCTCATCGTTTATATATTCATTCTTTATTTTTAAATCCTGGAAATTGACTTTTCATTTCTAACTTTGCACTTGTTATGATCATCACCTATATTATCTTCTTCCTTCTTCTCAGTGCATTGTTTTCCGGTGCAGAAATTGCATTCATTACCGCAAACAAACTGGCCGTTGAAATTAAGAAGAGCAGGGGAAGTGGCAGCGGTTCAATTTTGTCCTCCTTTTTTGAAAAACCCGATGATTTCATTGCGACTCTTTTAGTAGGTTCTAATATCTCTATAGTGGTGTTGACCTACTTACTCACCGATGCTTTGCAAGTTCCTTTATCATCTATCAATCTAAGTACAGGCGTTACTATTTTTTTAAACTCTTTGCTGGTTACATTGATAATCCTGATTTTTGCTGAATTTTTACCGAAAGCATTTTTCAGGTTGTATTAAAACAGCTATTTACAATACA
>JBGAWX010000249.1:0-5017 GCA_044227375.1 Saprospiraceae bacterium | reverse complement strand
CCTTATTTTTTTGGAGATCCATCTTCAGAGTATAAAATAGCGGCCATTGATTACGGAATTAAAAAGAGTATTTTAAGACAGATGGAAGCGTCAGGCTTTTATGTCAAAGTATTTCCTGCAAAAACTTCTTTCAACGAATTGAATCAATGGAATCCGGATGCTTACTTTTTATCAAATGGTCCAGGGGATCCCGAGCCAATGGATTATGCTATTGAGACCATTACTCAAATCATTCAATCCAAGAAACCATTGTTTGGAATTTGTCTGGGACATCAATTGATTGGATTGTCATTAGGGGTTCCGACTTATAAAATGCATCACGGACACCGGGGCGCGAATCATCCGGTCAAGAATCTCAAAACAGGATTGTGTGAAATCACGAGTCAAAATCATGGGTTTGCTGTTCAAATGGAACATGTTTCAAAAAATAATCCGGACTTACAACTGACTCACATCAATCTAAATGACAATTCGGTGGAAGGCATACAACATTCAAAGTTGCCCGTTTTTAGCGTTCAGTACCATCCGGAAGCTGGACCCGGTCCGCATGATTCAAGATATTTATTCAAACAATTTTATCAGTTAATCGCATCATTAAATAAAGTATCCACAGTACATGAGTGAAATTATTGACATTCGGGCACGGCAAATATTAGACAGTCGCGGCAATCCTACTATTGAAGTAGAAGTTGAAACAGAATTTGGAATTGTCGAACGGGCAGCGGTTCCTTCCGGTGCATCTACTGGAAAGCATGAAGCACTGGAACTCAGAGATGGAGATCCAAAAAAATATAAAGGGAAGGGCGTACTCACTGCATGTCAGAATGTAGAAGAAGAATTAGCGGATTTGGTATTGGGGATGGAGGTTACACAACAAAGAGAGATTGACCAGATCATGATTGAATCTGATGGTACCAAAAACAAATCGAGGTATGGTGCGAATGCAATTCTCGGTATATCTCTGGCAGTGGCTAAAGCTGCTGCAGTGGAATCCGGTTTGCCATTATACCGATATCTCGGCGGTGTAAATGCACATAGGATGCCTGTTCCTCTTATGAATATTGTGAATGGTGGAGCGCATGCAGATAATAAATTGGATTTTCAGGAATTTATGATTGCACCGATCGGTGCCGAAACATTCGCAGAAGCATTGCGAATGGGCTCCGAAGTTTTTCACACTTTAAAGCAGGTACTTAAATCAAAAGGATTTTCAACTAATGTTGGTGATGAAGGTGGATTTGCTCCGGAATTATCAACTAATGAAGAAGCATTGGATCTGATACTGAAGTCAATTGAAGATGCCGGATACAAACCAGGTATTGACATTGCATTGGCAATGGATCCTGCTGTATCCGAAATGTATGATGAAGCTTCTGGTTTGTATATATTTCATAAGTCGGATGGAAAAAAAATGACCAGTGATCAGCTTGTTGATTATTGGGTTGAATTGACTAAAAAGTATCCAATCGTTTCCATTGAAGATGCACTGGCTGAAGACGACTGGTCAGGATGGCAAAACATTACCCAAAAGATCGGAAATAAAATACAACTGGTAGGGGATGATTTGTTTGTTACAGATCCCGAGCGCATCTTGAAAGGAATCCGGTCTAAAGCGGCCAATGCTGTATTGATCAAAGTCAATCAAATAGGAAGTTTGACTGAATCCATTGATGCGGTTCAGTTGGCTCAGCAATCTGCATTTGCATGTGTAATGAGTCACCGTTCAGGAGAAACTGAGGATACCACCATAGCAGATCTGACCGTCGCCCTCAATTGTGGACAGATTAAAACGGGTTCTTTATCAAGATCTGACCGCACCGCAAAATACAATCAATTGCTTCGAATTGAGGAAGAATTGGGTCCGCAATCGCATTATCCAGGCAAAATTATATTTGATAAATAAATATTATATATATTTGCCTAATATTCCTGTGATTGTATCGTAAATGAAGAGATCTTTTCAACTTATTGCGTCCATTCATATTTGGTTAGGAAAATACAAGTACTGGCTCACCCTTTTTTCCTTTCTCATCTATATGATGTTCTTTGATCAGTACAGGATCCCTGTTGCCATTTCTATTTATTCCAATGTTGCTGCATTAGAGCAGGAAAAGCTTAATTTTCAAAAATTAATTGTAAAAGTCAGGGAAGATAAACGCGATATTGAGAATAATTATGAGAAATTTGCGCGCGAAAAATATTACATGTCCCGCACAGACGAAGACGTGTTTATCATCGAAAATCAGGAATTCAAGAAAAAACAATAATGGCGGTATTGGTAGGTTCCCACTCTAAAGTAATCGTTCAGGGATTTACTGGGAAAGAAGGCAGTTTTCATGCTGCGCAAATGATTGAATATGGCACCAATATAGTTGGTGGAATTACTCCTGGAAAAGGTGGCCAGATCCATTTAGAAAAACCAGTGTTTAATACAGTTCATGAAGCGGTACAAAAAGTTGATGCAAACACTTCAGTTATTTTTGTTCCACCTGCATTTGCAGCAGATGCAATCATGGAAGCAGCCGAAGCCGGTATAACAGTTATCATTTGCATTACTGAAGGCGTTCCCGTGCAGGACATGTTGAAAGTCAAAGAATATTTGAAGAATTATGGTTGCCGTTTGATTGGTCCGAATTGTCCCGGAGTGATTACACCTGGTGAAGCCAAAGTTGGAATTATGCCGGGGTTTATTCATAAAAAAGGAACAGTAGGAATTGTATCGAGATCTGGTACACTTACTTATGAAGCTGTTGATCAAGTGACTAAGGCAGGACTAGGGCAATCTACTTGTATTGGTATTGGTGGAGATCCAATTCCCGGCACAACAACATTAGAGGCTATTCAATTATTAATGGCCGACTACCAAACAGAAGGAATCATCATGATAGGAGAGATAGGTGGCAACATGGAATCAGAAGCGGCCGAATGGATTAAACAATATGGAACCAAGCCCGTAGTTGGTTTTGTCGCCGGCCAAACTGCACCTAAAGGAAGGAAAATGGGTCATGCAGGAGCGATCATCGGAGGTAAAGATGACACTGCCATTGCTAAGATGGAAATCATGGCTACCTGCGGCATTCATGTGGTACAATCACCTGCAGAAATCGGATCGACGATGAAACGCGTGTTGGATCTGCGCAATTAGAATTCAATTTATTTTTCTTTTTATAAAAGTTTAACCTAATGTTCGGCGTAGGCGAAACCTACGCCTAGCTAGGGAATCGACCAAGAAACACGCGTTGGATATGCCGAAATAGATATTAACTTATTATCCATTCTAAATTACTTATGAATTATTTTCTGAGTCTTCATCTTCCAATTGGATGGCAGGACCTATTTTCATCAAAGGCAGTTCCATATAAAAACTTGTACCCATTCCTGGAATTGTTTTAAAATAAATTTTTCCATTTGCAGATTCAATAATTTGTTGGCACATTGCCAGACCTAATCCTGTGCCTGAACTCTTTGATGTGAAGTTTGGTAAAAATACTTTTGATTGCATTTCTTCTGGAATTCCTGTTCCGTTATCGCGAACACAAATAATTGCATTTTTAATATTGGAGTCAAGACTGATTTCTATACGACCTCTTTTATTTTCAGGGATTGCTTGAATTGCATTATTAATTAGATTATTGAGTACCCGGATGATTTGGTTTTTATCTGCGAATACATACATTTCGTCAATTGGAACAGACAAGGAGATGTCGAGATCTTCTCGTTTTCGGAATAAATCATGTACTGAAGATACAATTTCATTGAGCACCAGTTTTTCATTTTCTGCTTGTGGCATTTTTGCAAAATTGGAAAACTCAGTTGCAATCTTAGTCAGGTTTTCAATTTGTTCTAACAAAGTAATGGATACTTTTTGAGCCATTTCTTTAATATCTGCAGACCCGGATCTAATAGTTTGCTGCAAATATTGAATGCTGAGTTTCATTGGCGTCAAGGGATTTTTGATTTCATGAGCAACTTGTTTGGCCATTTCTCTCCAGGCCATATCGCGTTCATTTCGTGCTAACAACTCAGCACTTTCGTCCAATTGACTCACCATCTGATTGTAATTCTGAATGAGTTCACCAATTTCATCCTGACCTTTCCAATCTAATTTCTCATTCGTCTTTCCCAATCGAATATGGCGAATGCTATTGCCCAGATTGACCAACGGTGAAGTAATTGAATTGGCTAAAAACGTGGCAAGACTTGCTGCAATTAAAAACAAGAAAACATAAATATTTAATAATGTATTTACAAGATTCGCGAGTCGGTCTGTGGCTTTGTACTGCAATGATGTAATGGCCTCAACATGCAATATGGCGATCCGCTTGTTATTGAAAAATAGATTTCTATACGCATTAAGGCTTGGGGATTGAATTTCATTTTCTAAAATCACAATATCTTCCGCGTTCTTTGGATATCTGAAAAAGAATAACGGATCAAGCAATTTTTTGAATTTTGAATAAAGAGTATTTGACTCGTAAATTTGTTCTTCGATTCCTGATTGATTAAATAAGTGTACATTAAAGTCAACCATTTGACTGGATCTCCTGATCTGTTCTTTTAGTATCGTTTTTGCATCCTCTTCATTATTTACCGATTCAATTGAGTTTTCCAGAAAGCTGCTGAGGTTTTTCGTTTTACTCATCAAGGTCTCCCGGAATATTTGATTTTCTGACCTCTTTGTAAAAAAAACTGTAGTTAATGCGATGATTAAAAAGCTGATGACGATTCCAAGAATGACATAAAACTGGATCCTGTTTTTTAATGAGGGCTTGTCCTGGAAACTGATCTGCAATCCTTCGGGCAAGAAGGGGATTCGTTGATGTGCCAGGCTGAGTATATAGGATATCAGGATTAATATGGTAAACAGATAAGAGAATAGAGATACTGCTTTTAATGTGGTCTCCAATGGGTTGCTGATCACCAAATTCTGATTTGGCAAAGGTCTCAGAAAAAAAACATCTTTATCGTCCTGGACTATATGCTTAAAACTGTCTCTTGACAGATTTTTGAGGACCTG
>JBGAWX010000248.1:0-5040 GCA_044227375.1 Saprospiraceae bacterium | reverse complement strand
GTTGATTCTATATTCGAATCATTGAATGAGCCCATCATGACCAACCTGTAAGGAGTTTTGCGATGGATTGCCGATTCATCCAATTGTTGTTCAGGATATTTATCGAAGGTATGTGGAAGCACTTTAAATTTCAAAGAGAATTCAGGATAGTGTTCTTTGTAATAATCGTTCATCCCCTCACTCATGGTGAATATTAATATCGAATCGCGAAATACAAGGGATTGAATCTTTGTTGCAAACCATTTGGAAAATCCATACCTGTTTTCAGTATACGTGTTGTGAAAGTATGTAAACATTTTCAACTTGAGTAAACGCGAAATGATCCAGGAAGCCAGAATGTAATACCCATCCGGAAATACCGCCAACACACAATTTGGTTTCTCCTTTTTTATAAGAATAATTAATTGAATTAAAAAAACGGGAAACAACATCCATCGGAACAATGAAAAATAACGGTGGCCATGTCCCCGCCAATGAAGTTCTGTTAAAAAATAATGATACTTCTTTCCGTCAATTTCTTTGGATTTAAGAAAAAGGGAATTCGTTCCTCCCGCCATTACAATTTCATCCGGTTTAAAAAGCTTTGCCCATTGCTGTGCAATGTATGCACTGCCACCGGCCGTCGGAGGAATCGCCCAGGAGAGATAGAGTACTTTATTTGGGATGGTCAATTTATGATGGATTGAATGTTGAAGAGGATCTTCTATGATTTGTTTTATTGCTCTGTATATTTTACTACAAATATCATCTCATTCAATTCAAATTGCATCATCCCAGATCCGATAATAATTTATTCAGCAAAGGCTTCAGGATTTCAATTAATATAAACACGATAACAATTAAAGCTAACATTGCCAGGATGGAATATAAATTTGCAAAGTTAATTGTCCAGCCTAAATACCGGTTTCGCTTAGGAGGAAAGATTCTTTTGTCTTCCGGATTATAATAAAATATACCCCATTTCCAGTATTTTGAATCCTTTGACCATGCTTCTTTCTGTTCTGCAGTTGGTTTGTCCCGCTCTTCCATTTTATTCAAAGATAAGCCGTGCTATGAATTTTTTTTCATTGGTCGTCAAAGAAATAAAATACAATCCTCTTACATCAGTTTCCATTGAGAATGGATAATTATTTTTTCCGGGCTTAAGATCAATTAGTGTTGAAGATATTTTTTCGCCAACCATATCATAAACATCCAAAACACCTGCAATACTCCGATCGGATTCAAAACGAATGTTAAAAGGATCACTTCCGGGATTAGGATAAACCACCAGTTGATTGCTATCATGACCAGGTTCATCATCAACAGAAGTTACATTTAGATTTCCAACTTTCATTCCATTGCCAAAGCTACTGACCCACATTTCATCCTGATTGTACGGATTGAAAAATACCCGTTCCGGTTGACGAAATGGATACGCTTCAACCAACTTCCAGGTCTGAACTATTGCATCCATATTATTTGAAACCCACAAACCTTGAGTTTCAGTAGTAAGATAGGCTTGTTTTAAATTTTTAGGATTGAATGTAATCGAAGTGACGCGATCAAATTGCAAGTCGGTTTGTTTAGTCCAATTGAGTCCACGGTTTGTCGTTTTAAACAATCCACCCAATCCATTTGGTGCACCACCCCAACCGCTGAAAACTCCAACGTACCAGGTATTCTGGCTGGGGTCATTCGGATCCATTACAATGTCTTTTGTCCAGTAATTCATATCCTTATGTCCAACATCTTTCCACGAATTGCTTGAAGGATCATAAAGAAAAACACCGGAACTCGCTGTAAACGCCCCACTATTGTTTCGTCTACCGGAAAATGTGCAGACCACTTTACCATCATTTAAAACTTCAATACACGCCGGATGGCCTTCTGTTCTTGGCGGATTGGGCAATTTCATCCAAGTAGATGCAGCAAGTTTATTTATATCATTGCTGACATAAATTCCTCCCAATTGAGAACCCTGGGTGCCACCATAATGAATGACAGAAGCATACATCCGGTTTTGATTATTCGGATCAATAGCAATCCAGTACACCGGATGATTGAATACATGCAGATTAACCCATGTTGCTCCATTATCTGCTGAGTATACAATTTTTCCGTTAGGATCATTATTGTCCAAAGGAGCATCCTGCAATCTGGTACTTTGATAAATGTCATGTGTACTGGCGCAAGCACCATACATAACATGATTTGATCCTTTCACCATTCTATACAATGAGTTGACGGAAAAACCGGAATATTGATATCCCCATGTTTTACCTCCATCAACACTACGAATACCCCCAATATCACTAAAACATCCCATCATGGTATTGGCATCTTGCCAGAATACCTGCCAACATGTTGTATTTTCTAATCCAATGCTGTGATACGATTTATTTTTTGGAGTGGATGCACCGGCAGGATGTTCATCTGATGAATGCACGTAAGCCTGTCTCCAGTTTTTTCCACCATCATCACTCAGTTGCACATTACTAAATGTAGAAAACATCACTTTATTCACATTATTTGGCGCCACCGTGATTCCAAAACAATTTTCACTCCAGCTCCAATTCTTATCACCCTGAAATCCTTCCCATCCGGTTATGATGTTTGCATTATTGCTTGTATTAAAAATTTTGCTCCAATGCAAGCCCCCATCAATGGATTTCACGACTAACGGTGCACTTAATGCGTTATCACTTCCTCCGAGATAAATCGTACTGATATTGTTGCTTGCCATTCCAACATACATGACGAAATCATTTGCAAAATCAATACCTGCAGATCGGTTCACCCAAACCCCATTCGCGTTCTCCATGGTATACACTGCTTTTGGATAATTGTAATAGTCCCAGGGCATGATTCCATTGTATGTATCTGACGCATTTGCTGCAATGCAAACAAACCGTGTATTCCCATTTTCACTCGCGCCGGCAAAGGACCAAATGATTTGACCGGGAGCCATCCCGGTGGTATTCATGACTGAAAAACTCATCCCTCCGTTATTGGAGTACAACAATCCCTCATTGGTGCCAATATATATTGATTTGCCATTCCAGTAAACTCCTCCCATTGTAAGTCCTGCCCCCGGGTTTGCTGTGTGCTTTATTACATTAAATGAATTTCCACCATCGTTGGAAATCAAGATGTCTCCATAACCGCCGACAATAAATTGATCCGGATTATGGTAATTGGCCTTGAGTGTAAATACAATACCATACGCGTTTTGATTGTAATTGATGAGTTCCTTCCAGGTTTTGCCTCCATCTTCTGTTTTGACAGGAAAACCAATATTCCCATCATTAAAATTGCAATAAGCAATCCTGGGATCTTGTGTAAATTCATAAGTAGAAGTGTTGAAGGTCTGTAGTTTTCTAAAGTCAACTTGATCGTAAGACTTCCCATAATCTAAACTATGAAACATAGCACTCAAATCACAGGCCACATAAAACTCATTGTCGTTTTCCGGATTAATGGTTGGAAAAAATAAAGCGCCTCCACCTCCGATAACTCGCGGCGAGAAATGGGTCGGCTGGGCATTCAATAAAAAAATGGACGAAAGGAAAAAAATAAAAATTCGAATTGCAGACTTCATAAAGAGAAACATTAAGGTTGAAAGATCATAGAATCAGATTCATTATAAGGAAATTAAATTGTACCGGCATGTTAAATACAAATTAATTTCAATAATAAATTGTGTAATCATCAATTCAATAATATCAGTTTGCCTTTATATTGAATTTGATTATGACCGTTAAAGATAACATAAAAATACATTCCGGGTTTCAAGCCAACAATTTCCAATTCAGTAAAGGATGTTGCTTCCCCGATTTTAGAATTTAATAATACTTTTCCTTCCAGGTTTACAAGGAAAATGGTGTGACTCCCGTCCCAGGCAGGGTGTATTATTTTTACACCTTTCCGGTCGAGGTAGATGTCGATTTCATTTTCTATTTTCGGATCAGGGAATTCAACATCTGTTTTTATGTTCACATTGCAAGCATCAAACCAATCATTGGTGGCATTGATAATACCACTTACAAAATCCTTATTTCCCAGCATTTCCATTCCAGCACAGATCAATACCATTTTTGATTCATCGAGTTCTCTGTAAAATCCCAGGTTGGTTCCTTTGTTATTGTATAAGAATCTTCGCCCGTACCTTGGGTCCACACGAATCACATCCGGTGTTATGTTCTTCTGTGTCCCGTTCTGAAATACCGGCAATACTGCGGAACTTCCAAGTGAACCGAAAAGCGGATCCCGGTCATCCATCTTCACTTCAGTATACGTGGTGTCTCCATCTTTGACAAAATAAACACCCAGCGTATTTTCAAACCAATTTATATACTCAAAAGGATTGGCTCTTTGACTGCTTCCTAAAAGATATGCAACATCCTGGCCAGCCAGAAATAAATCAGTACCATTCTTCATCAATCGGTCCAGGTATCGCATAGTGGAATCCGGAAATATGCTTTGTCCCCAACCTGCAGCATAATAAATTGCTGAAACGGGAATTTGACTTTCTTGCCTGAATGTATACACATCTTCGAAATCTGTGTCTCTTATGACGACGAACTCATTACATCTTGATTGATCCAAAACATCAGCTATAGGTTTCCATAGATTGACTTTACTTATAGTTCCATCCCGGTTTTTTGCAGTGTTATAAATAACCAATATTGGTTTTACAGGTTGAATGGTAAGCTCTTTAAAGTACCGGGTATAACAACTATCTACAACGCAATACGGCAGGATCTCAAAATGCAACTTACCAAATGCTTCTACCGGAATTGCTGCAAGCTCTATGTCAATTTCGATAGTTTGTCCGCCGGCCAATTTCATTCTAATGGCATCAAATGATTTTACATTATTAATAGTTATGCTTGCCTGCCATTCCTGAACGGTTTTGTTGATAATAAAACAATATTCAACAGAATCTTTCTGAAGCGATGTAAAATGAACAAGCTGACTCAAAGAATCATTTTGCTTCATAGCGAAATCTTCGTGTTCTTCATCTTCGAAATAAGCATCAACTCGCGTCCGCCCTCCAGT
>JBGAWX010000247.1:0-5047 GCA_044227375.1 Saprospiraceae bacterium | reverse complement strand
GTTCGAGTTGTCTTGGAGAGAGTATGGATTCGCAGGATTTGCCTTCGGCTAGCAAACTGTTGGCACGAGTGGCTTGCAAGCTAGTCATCGGCACGTATTTGTAATCCGAATGTTGCAGATAGTATTTGGTTTCTGAATCAATACGGAATGTACCCGGTTTTTGTATGGGAATCGATGATTTAACCGCAGTGCTTTGTGCAGCATACAATCGATCCGCAGAATTATTTTTTTTGCCTGCACTGATGAGTTCATTGAGATTGGTTTGCTTTGGATTGTACAGGATGTCCACGACTTCAGCACCATTCATATATCCTGCATTGGTAGCCACCACGCCTTTTACGTTTCCATAAGTCTTTTCTCCGGTCCAGAAACAATACATGCCTATGGTCGCATGTTCGAGTCCGTTTTCACGGGCTATCAATTCTTCTTCGAGCATAACCAAATATTCTGGGATGGCTATGCCCGATTTAATCAGGCTCGCCGCGATTTTTGAAACCAATCCATACTCGGTGTAATTTCCATTGATGCGATCTACTGCGGGATTGAGATTTTTATCGACGATTCGTACTACAGGATTATTCCAACTCGGTTCAGAAAAGAAAGCCATTGCTTCGCCATCTTTTCCTCCTTTGTTGTTGTGAATGCAGAGTGGAATGAAATAGGTTTCGATGGCTTCTACAATCAACGGATGACTCAACACATTGGATCCATAATTTTTGCAAGTCGAGCATCCTGGTACTTCCTGAAATAAAATCAAAATGGGTTTATTTTCTTTTTTGGATGCCAACTGGGCTTCATGCAGATCCCTGAGCCATTTTACTTTTCCCAATTCAATGTCGCCTGCAAATACATGAAGGGATTCAATGATACTCATACAAATGATAAACACTGTTTTCATATTTCAAAATTACAAAAAACAAACGACTGCTTTATTGCCCTTGTATTTCATCTATTTATTAAAATGATTATTTTTCATTCTCCAGATTCATCCTATGAACCCTAATTGAATAGTACAATTGATTCCTAAAGCCTAAAGCCTAAAGCCTAAAGCCTAAAGCCTATCTCGAAGGGACCCCTACGGGGCAGCCTACAGCCTACCGCCTAATATCCCCATTCCAAACATTTATCCACCTCCACCTACCGATTGCCTCTATTATTTCTTTTCTTTGTGGTTTATTTGAATGCCGTGGACCGCAAGAGTAAATTAGCAGAAGAGCGATTTGATAAAGAGTTTTTCCCTCATCTCGAGGCTCTGCACAATTTTGCATTTCACCTGACCTATAATGAGGAAGATGCGGATGATCTGGTGCAGGAGACTTTTCTGAAAGCATTCCGGTTTATCGACAAGTATGAGGAAGGAACTAATGCAAAAGCATGGTTGTTTAAAATTTTGAAAAACGCGTATATCAACCAATATCGCAAGGAAAGTAAAAAACCGATACAGGTTGACTACGCAGAATCCACTGTTTATAAAGAAGAAGAGGAAGGTCAATACAGCAGTTATTTTGACCTGAGAGAAGAAATCTTTGACAATATGATGGGTGATGAAGTCTCTACAGCGATGAATTCATTACCCGAAGACTTCAGATCTGTTATCTGGCTTTGCGATATCGAAGGATTCAGTTATGAAGAAATAGCCAAGATTATTGAAATACCAATAGGCACGGTGCGGTCCCGTTTGTTCAGAGCGCGTAATATGCTTAAAGATAAATTGAAAGCCTATGCCGCTTCCATTGGATATAAAGATGTGCGTGGTGAAAAATCAAAGCAGAGTAACGAAGAAGAATAGTTGAAATGAAAATATAAAATTATAAAGTATGGAGGATTCTATAAACAATGAACTGACCAGAAAGATGATGCAATATTTTGATCATCAGTTGAACCCCGAAGATGAACAAAAATTTCTGCAACAGATTCAAAAGAATCCGGCCGGTCATCAAGCGTTTCAAAAAGAACAACACATCCGCGAAAAACTAAAAGCCAACATCCATCGTCCCGCTCATACCATCGCTCTGGGCATTCAGATTAAAGACAAGATTAAAAAGTATCCGGGGCAGTAATATCAATTAAGAATTAAGAATTAAAAATTAAGAATGGAAATTATTAATTTACGTATGGCTTGAATTCATTTTTAATTCTTAATTATTAATTCTTCATTTTCTCTCTATGTTATTAGATAAGCTACAATCCATATACGAACGATTCCAATATCTTGAGGAACGCATGGCGGATCCTTCCATCGTGAATAACATGGAGGAGTACAGCAAGATTTCTAAAGAGTATAAGGACCTGACGGAGATCACTGAAGTCTACCTTTTGTATAAAAATTCCACGGAAGCATTTAGTCAAGCGAAAGAAATGCTCAACGATCCTGAATGGAAAGAAATGGCTCAGGAAGAATACGACAAACTCAAAATACAGTTGGTAGATTTGGAAGAGCGCTTGAAAGTGTTATTGATTCCCAAAGATCCTGAAGATACCAAAGATGTCATTTTTGAAATACGATCAGGAACGGGCGGCGATGAAGCATCCATATTTGCCGGCGACTTATACCGGATGTATACTCGATATTTCGATACGCATAACATGAAGTATGAAGTGCTCGATGTCAATGAAGGCAATGTAGGCGGATTCAATAAGGTAGTGTTGGATATAAGCGGAGAGAACGTGTTTGGAAAATTGAAATTTGAATCTGGTGCACACAGAGTACAACGCGTTCCAAAAACAGAAGCACAAGGAAGAGTACACACTTCTGCTGCAACAGTTGTAGTCATGCCGAAAATGGAACTCGAAGAAGTCAATATCAACAAAGCAGATCTTCGTGTAGATACTTTCAGATCGAGTGGAGCAGGAGGACAACACGTTAATAAAACTGAATCCGGTGTACGATTCACGCATATACCGACTAACATTGTTGCCGAATCCACAGACAGTCGTAGTCAACACAAAAATAGGGAGATTGCATTCAACAGGTTGTTGCAGAAAATGCAGGAAGCTCAGGTTTATAAATACGAAACCGAAGTGGCATCCAAACGCCGTTCATTAGTTGGTTCAGGAGATCGCTCGGATAAAATCAGAACCTACAATTATCCGCAGAATCGAATTACTGACCATCGGATCAATCTTACACTGTATAATCTGACCGATGTGATGAATGGCAATCTGGATGAAATCATTGAAGCCTTACAGGTTGCTGACAATGCCGAAAAACTGAAAGGCGAAATTGAATGATTTAATCCACCAATTCTATTCAAACAAGTTCTACATTTTGAAAAACCGGATGGCTTGTTGACGTTCGTTATTTTTTACAAGCAGAATGTATATTCCGGAATTCAATTCAGAAATGTTCAACTCGATACCGTTTTCAAATCTTGCAGATGGAACCGTTGTGATTCTCAAACCGTATAGGTTGTATAAATACGTTTGTGTTTGTTCTTCAATGTTCTGATTAAATCGAACAATCAGTTTTTCCTGGCTTTGTTGCATTCCGGTGATCAGGCCTTCCACCTGGTAATCGGGTTTCCATTCATCGAAGGATTTAAAACTGCGAATGCCATCTTCCTTTTCAAAAGTATCACCGCCTTTTTTCTTTTGTTCGCAACATACCTTTCCAATATTTTTGGATGCTTTACAAGTTTCTTTCTCGCAGTCTGTAATGATGAACTCGAATTGTTTTTTACAATCTCCTTTTAAAGGACCGATTTTTATGGGCAATTGGGTGTAGTTGAATGTACCATAATCGATTCCATTACCACGAACTTTGAAGCAGGCAGAGGTATTGGAATATTTGAAATCAATATACACGTAGAAGTTTTTTTCCGGATCGCAATCCGATTTTGTGATTTTCAGTTCTTTGATTTCACAGTTCTTTTTCTCGCAACATACTTTACCCAATTCTTTAGATATCGTACAGTTTTCTTTTTCACAGTCGGTTATTTTAAATTCATAAATCGTTTTGCAGTCTCCTTCGAAAGGGCCTAATTTAACAGGCAACTGGGAATAATTAAATTTGCCATAGTCTTTGCCATTTCCTTTTATTTTGAAACAGCTTGAAGCATTGGTTGATTTGAAATTGATGATTACATAAAATTTTCCTGCATCATCGCAATTTGTTTTTTCGAGTTTCAGTTCAGACAATTTACAAGGCAATTCGCAACAAACGATGCCCAACTCTTTGCTTGCTGTGCATTCAAAATTTTCACAATCTTTTACAGAAAACTCATATTCCGTTTCACAATTTCCAGGAAGACCGCAGATTTTGATGGGCAATTGAGAGTATCCAAATTTGCCGTATTCTTTGCCATTGCCTGATAATTTGAAGCAAGACGAATTTCCACTATGACTAAAATTAATGATCGCACAAAAATTTCCTTTATCATCACATTCTGTTCTTTCGACCGTCATGTCGGATAATTCACAGGGTGTGTTTTCACAACAAACAGTACCGTAGAGTTCGGTGAGTTTGCAGCCTTCCGTTTTACAATCGCGGATGATGAACTCATAATTTGTTTTGCAATCTCCATTGAGTGGACCTATAGTTACAGGCAATTGATTGTATTTAAAACTGCCATAGGATTTGCCGTTACCTTTTATCGTAAAGCATTCACCTACGTCTTTGTATTTGAAGTTTATAATGAGATAAAACTTTTTTTCTTTATTACAATCTGTTCTGTCTATAGAAAGATCGTATAGTTCGCAAGCAGAATATGCTTTGAATTGAATGATGAGGAGAACTAATAAGAAGTAGAATTTTTTCATTATGTTAGTATTAATTTTTACAAAATCAAAGAAGATACCAAGCGGTTTTATTGTTTTATGTTGAATTTGATCCCCATTAAGACAATACCGTTTTGATTGATTTCCTTACCTTTATCAAAACATTGGTAATAATGCATTCTAAATACGGATTTGGGCTAAAGATGGTTGCTTTTATGGCATATTTATTGATAGAGGCTTGTAAGGTCGAGGAAGCTGCTTGGAATACGGAAATATTGACTCCTTTGGTGAAGACCAGTTTGAAACTTGATAATATATTAGACCAGGAAAT
>JBGAWX010000246.1:0-5051 GCA_044227375.1 Saprospiraceae bacterium | reverse complement strand
AGTCCATGCCGGTGATCTGAACGTGATAATTCTTTGAACTTCGCAAAAACTATTGGTATTGTAAGCGGTAACTCTCCAATAATAATTTGTGCTTTTCTTCAATGTGGTAAGTGTCGTATCAGAATGTTTGAGAATGTAGGACACCGGAAACAAGGTAAACCCATTGTTTTGTGCAAGATCAAAAATATAAAACTCTGCATTGGGTACATTTTCCCAATCAAACTTGATGGTATCATATCCCAATGCCGGAGATGATGCAGTAGGCGTGATGTAAACTACCTGATCAGAAACCTCAGGTTTTGGAGTATAATTCACAGCTCTTAAGTAATTCCTTTTATTGGACAGCATGTCTTTATTGATCGCATCTTTTTGCTCCTGAGAAAACGCTTTTATGCAATTCAAAAAATAACCCATGAAATTGGTTTCATCTGGATCCAACAAAACATTATCCGGATCTTTGGCACAACCGGAATATTGACAACCGGGCCCCATAAAACCATAACCTAAATTGTAATCTGCAGGCGTATCACAAAATCCATCAGCAGCTTGCTCGCAATTCTTTTTATTTGGGAGTGTCCCAGGTTTATTTCGATCGACGTATTCCACCAACGCTCCTGATAATGGAATCACGGTAGGAGTTGGTTTAGTACAAGTCATTGTGATGTCATTATAAATAGTTCCTTCCCAACCAAAGAATGTATGAGCGAGAGAAAAGTAATGACCAATTTCATGTGCTATGGTAGAACAATCTGAATTCACGTACAATTTATTGGTAACAATGTAGTCGCCTTGAGGACTGTAAAATGCCAATACATTTGGATCAGAAGCTCTGGCAATATTTGCCACAAATATGTTGATGGCATTTTTATTGGAGAGCATGATCTGGTTGATATAGGCTTCACCCAACAAACTGCTTGGGTCATCATAGATATAAGAATTGTTACGATTAAAAATTCCCTTTAAATAAAAAATAATTCCGAATTCAGAATAGATTTTATTCATGCAACACAAATGATCAATTACATTTTTATAAGGAATTCGGCCAACTCCATTGTCATTGGCAATCATCCAATAAGTTATAGGAATATAAACAGGCGCGCCACCTCTTACCAACATTTTACCTTTCCATTCTTCGCGATTTTCCAACATGCGTTGTTTGATCAGTTGATTGTCATTGTAATTACAACCACAGGTTCCCTGCAATTGCTGTGACCAACTGTTTTTTGACAGCAAAATGAAAAGAATTAAAAAATAACAAATTTTATTCATGGATAAGTGTTTAAAAAATAAAAAATTGCGCACGCAAAATTAATACTTCCTTTTTAGTTTTGCGCAACAATTTAAACAACGTTCGAAAATGAATAAAGTTACTGTAATAGGTGCCGGCAATGTTGGAGCAACCGTGGCTAATGTGCTGGCTCACAAGGATTTCATCAATCAGGTGGTCCTGGTGGATATCAAGGCCGAAATGGCTCAGGGAAAGGCATTGGACACCTGGCAGCAAGCACCTATAGATTATTATTCGACAACACTCATCGGCACTGAAGATTATTCAAAGACCGCCGACTCGGATATTGTGGTCATTACCGCAGGTTTGCCCAGAAAACCCGGGATGTCCAGAGATGATTTGATCAGTACGAATGCCGGTATCGTCAATTCGGTTACCAGTTCGGTGCTTAAATATTCAGCCAATCCAATACTCATCATTGTCTCCAATCCATTGGATGTGATGACTTACGCATCCTATAAAGTATCAGGGCTTTCAGATAAGCGGGTCATCGGAATGGCCGGAATTCTTGATACCGCCAGATACAGGGCTTTTTTAGCTGAGGCGTTGGACGTTTCCCCAAAAGACATTCAGGCATTGTTGATGGGAGGCCATGGAGATTCCATGGTGCCTTTACCCAGGTTTACCACAGTTTCCGGAATTCCTGTCACTGAGTTAATTGACGAAGCCCGACTTAATGCAATTGTCGAGCGCACCAAATATGGAGGAGGGGAGTTGGTAAAGTTGATGGGAACTTCTGCCTGGTACGCACCCGGTGCTGCTGCGGCGCAAATGGTAGAAGCCATTGCAAAAAATGAAAAGCGGATATTTCCATGTTGTGTTCGTCTAAGTGGCCAGTATGGATTGGATAATGTCTTTGTAGGCGTTCCTGTGAAGTTGGGGAGAAATGGAATTGAACAAATTCTGGAACTTAAATTATCAGATTCTGAACAACATTTACTCAATCAATCTGCACTCGAAGTGAAATCCATGATGGAGGTATATGACAAGCTTCCCCAAGTTTCTGCCTAAACCTTTAAGCAGGCCTGTTGTTCTGAGTCCATGATTTCTACCAGTGAGATGTTGCAAAACATGATTACCAATCATGGAGTTTCTGTTTTGGATCACTCCAAAAAAAAAGAAGTGCTCCTTGTATTTCTTCGTCATTTCGGTTGTACATTCTGCAAAGAAGCATTGAAAGAATTATCAGATTTGTTAGAATCAGAAAAATTGAAACAAGCAGAACTCATTTTGGTCCACATGTCTACAGAAGACATTGCGTCAAAGTACTTCGAAAAATATCATTTGGAAAACCTTCCCAGGATTTCTGATCCGGAATGTAAATATTATACTCAATTTGGTTTGTTGAAAGGCACATTCAATCAATTATTCGGCTTCAGAAGCTGGGTGCGTGGTATTGAAGCGGGCATCATTAAAGGATATGGTTTTGGAAGACAAATAGGGGATGGCTTCCAAATGCCCGGAGTATTTTTAATTTCCAATGGCAAAATTCTTTCAGAATTTAAACACAAATATGCATCAGACAAACCGGACTATTTAAAAATGGTCAATTGCGTTTCGTTACAATAAGCCTGTAAGTCTATATCGTTATCATTCAATGAAAATTTTATTTACAATTCTTTATATCGGCGTATCTGCGTTGCAATCATTTTCGCAAGACATCAAAACACCTGAAGACAGTTTGCAATTCTTCGGGGATGCCATGTTTTCTTTAAAGATCTATTCAAATAAAATTTATGCTGAATCCCGTTTCCTTGAATTGGCAAATCGGTTAATTGAAAGCAATAAAGACAGTAGTTTATTAAAATTTCATCCATCATTTGTGATGACCGAATCCAATGATCATTCATTAAAATTTGTTTCCTGGCAAATTCAATTGGATACCAATAATTATCATTACTGTGCATACCTTTTTACCAAAGATCGAAAACCTTTATTTCTAAAATCAAAGAACCGGAATCTCGATAAAATAAACTACGAGACATTCAATGAAGAAACCTGGTATGGTGCTATGTATTATCACTTTTTACCTGTTTTGATAAATGGATACTATACTGTTTTGGGTTACCGGTTTTCGAATGAAGGTTATAAATACAGAATTATTGAACTGCTAAAAATACAAGATGGAAAGGTTGAATTCGGCAGTCCTCTTTTCAGAATATCAGGTGATGGAGGTAATGAAGATTTTCTTTATCGTAAAATGATTAGCTACTCTCCATCCGCGAATGTTGTCGTAAAGTATGATGAAGAATCTAAATTGATTTTATTTGATCATGTAGAACGATTCATAGATCCAAAGTCAGGTGAAGTGCTAAGAGTTCCTGATGGCACCTTTGAGGCTTTTGAATTGAAAGATCAGTATTGGGATTATATTCCATATCACAAATTGCAAATCATTGACACTCCGCCAAGAGAAAAACCAGTATTAGGAACCGGGAAGAAAGATCTATTTGGTAAAGACAAGAAAAAGTGATCACTCTTTAACAGAAGGCCTTTGCGTGATGTGCATGCAAGATGTAGTTGCATCACTGATTTTAGCTACTTCGGATCTGATTATTCCCGGAATCCAAAGAACATCTTCACCGGAGAATAAAATGTAAATTGAATCTTTTTCAAAATTTGGGATTTTATGGTTTGTAAACACATCCTGGATCTTTTTTGATTTACCATTCATTCCAAGCGGCTTTATAGTATCTCCAGGCATCCATTTTCTTAAGGATAATGGGAATCGCAGTTGATTGAAATCAAGATAGACTTCATCCATTGACGACGGCAGCTTAAATAAATTGCCTTGCATGGATTCCTTCTTCCATCGAAAGTGTACACCATTGATTATTAATTCTCCTTCAGGACTATCAATGGTATATTCCTGATTGTCTTTGTCGCTTTGAACTGTTTGTAAAAACAAATTTTGCCTGTCAATCCATAATTCGTGCCCGTTTTTATCAGTAAACCGCTTCCCACTTTGATGATAATTTTTCTTTACTTTTGAAATGGTTTCTGCATGAAATCCATATTCCACCAAAAGTTTGCTAATCATCAGGAATTTATCCATTCCTGGTTTAACAACCTTAATTCCATGCGTCGTGCTCTCCATATTTTCTGCTTTCCATTCCCGAAATATTGTTTCTACAAAGAGATTGGCTTCCTTTAAATGATCGATACTCCGGAGGCTCATGAGCATAAAAGAAGGAATCCTTTTATCAATCAAGGGCAAAACTTCATTTCTAAAGAAATTCCTCAGATAATGAATGTTGCTGTTGGATTGATCCGTTCTGAAAGGCACATTGTTTTTAATCGCAAATTCAAGTATATCTGCTTTAGAAATATTTAAAAGAGGACGAACGATGTCCCCACGATATTCTTCTATGCCTTTGAGTCCTTTTAACCCTGCGCCTCTGGACAGGTTTAGAAAAAATGTCTCGACCTGATCATTGCTGTGATGTGCAGTAAGAATGTATTTGCAGTGCTCTTTAAGTTTTATTTCATCAAAGAAATCATAACGCAACTTCCTGGCTTCCTCCTGAACATTCTTGTTCTTTGATAAATGGAATGACTTGATGTGAACAGTTATCCCATGATCTTTAGCCCAATCTGAAATAAATTTCTCATCCAAATCAGAATCTTCCCCTCGTAAATGATAATTGCAGTGAGCGATAATAAAGGAACAGTTCTCTTCGAAGAGTAATTGACATAAAACCATGGAATCCACACCTCCGCTGACGCCGACAAGCAATAAATCCTTTTTGGTAAAGAATTCTTG
>JBGAWX010000245.1:0-5095 GCA_044227375.1 Saprospiraceae bacterium | reverse complement strand
AGCACTCTTGTCCCAACGAGTGCAGGCGGAAAGAGCGTTAAATGAATTTACAGACGCCCTCTCCGATTTCAGGGATGGGATTATTCGGTCTGGTGACAACCTATTGGCTGATGAAATCCGAAAAACCATAGTCGGTCAGGATGAAGCAGTGAATAAAATCTGCAAAGCCATTCAGAGAAACCGAGTCGGCTTAAAAGATCCTAAAAAACCTATAGGTTCATTCATTTTCCTTGGTCCTACTGGAGTTGGAAAAACCGAATTGGCAAAAGGCATTGCGAGGTTCCTTTTCGATTCTGAAGAAGCACTCATTCGCCTTGACATGAGTGAATACATGGAAAAATTTACGGTATCAAGATTAATCGGAGCGCCTCCTGGATATGTCGGCTATGAAGAAGGTGGACAATTGACTGAAAAAGTCAGAAGAAAACCATATTCCGTTGTCTTGCTCGATGAAATCGAAAAAGCGCATCCGGATGTTTATAATATTCTATTGCAAGTACTGGATGAAGGCCTGCTTACCGACGGATTGGGTCGTAAAGTAGATTTCAAAAATACGATCATTATAATGACCTCAAATATTGGGGTTCGTCAATTAAAAGATTTTGGTCAGGGGGTTGGTTTTGCAACACAAACAAGAATTGAAAACCAGGACGAAAATACCAAGACCATAATCAGAAATGCTCTTAAAAAAACCTTTTCTCCGGAGTTTTTAAACAGAATTGACGATGTACTGATTTTCAATGCTCTGGACAAAACTCAAATGCACGAAATCATACATATCGTGTTGAAGAAATTGATTACCAGAATTGAAAGCATGGGGTACAACATCACCCTTAGTGATGAAGCTATTGATTTCCTGGCGGACAAAGGATTCGATCCTCAATTTGGAGCAAGGCCATTACACCGTGCCGTTCAGAAATATCTTGAAGATCCACTGGCAGAATTCATACTGAGTGAAAACCCGGAACCCGGTTCAAAACTCAAAGCCGATCTGGAAAAGGAAAAAGACACCATTATCATTCAATTCGCTGCAAAGACGAGTTCTTTGAAGAAATCATGATGGAAAGACCAATAATGCAGTATTTACTATATTTGCATCTTTAACAAAATCCACTCATTTGAATCAAAGAAGATTCCCTTTCAACAAGTTAGATGAACTTAAAAGTCAATTCAAAATCAATGAAGGCATTCGCAACAGTCAAGTAAGACTCGTTGGCGATAATTTTGACGAAATCAGCACAGTTGCCGGAAAGACCATAGAGTCAGGTGTTTACTATACCGATCAGGCCATTAAATGGGCTTTCGACCTGGGTATGGATCTGGTTGAAATCACTCCGAATGCTGATCCGCCGGTTTGTAAAATCATTGACTTTAAAAAATTCCTGTATCTCAAACGCAAGAAAGAAAAGGAAATTAAAGCCAAAACGGCTAAAACTGTGGTCAAAGAAATCCGTTTCGGCCCTCACACCGATGATCATGATTTTGACTTTAAAATGAAACACGCCATAAAATTCCTCGAAGAAGGGGCCAAAGTCAAGGCCTATGTACAGTTCAGAGGAAGGGCCATTGTCTTTAAAGACCGGGGCGAATTGATTCTACTTCGATTTATTAAGGAACTTGAGCCTTATGGGGTTGCCGAAGAATTGCCCAGGCTGGAGGGTAAAAGAATGCATGTCATCCTCTCCCCCAAGAAAAAAACCAATTAATTTTAGCAAATTTCACCCATTTTTATACCTTTGCACTCCGATAATTCAGAAATTACTATCGGAATTAAATTTTAATTGTCATGCCTAAGATGAAGACCCATTCGGGTGCAAAGAAAAGGATGCGTTTAACTGCTAGAAAAAAGGTAAAGCGTAAGCAAGCCAATACTTCTCACTTAATGAGAAATAAATCTAAAAAATCCAAACGCAAACATGTTTCTTCAACTACTGTCCATTCCAGTGAGGAGAAACGCATGAAATCCTTATTAGGCGTTAATTAAACTTATTTTTTAACTACCAAGGTTAAGTACTGTAAAGTCCCTTGGCAAAAGAATAAATCATGCCACGTTCAGTCAACGCAGTCGCGTCAAGAAAAAGAAGAAAAAAAATCATGAAGGCCGCCAGAGGTTATTTTGGTGGTCGCTCAAAAGTCTACACTGTAGCTAAAAATGCTGTAGAAAGGGCAATGAAATATGCCTTCAAGCATCGCAGGGAAAAGAAAAGAGCATTCAGAAGGTTGTGGATCGCAAGAATCAATGCAGGAGTTCGCCCATTGGGATTGAGCTATTCTAAATTTATTCACCTTTTGGATATCAACAACATTGAACTCAATCGAAAAGTACTTGCTGATCTCGCACTGAATAATGCTGCTTCTTTTAAAGCATTAGTTGAGAAAGTAAAATCATAATTCTCTTTTAAAAAATGTTGTATTGACATGTTGATCAATTCCTTGTTCAATGTAACACCGTTATGCTATTGCTAATGGTTCAGATGCATTAGACCAATCCACGATCATGTCGGCATTATACTACAACACATTGAATCGATTGGTTCTAATGGCTCCTTTAATAATCAAACCACTGTGCAAGATTCACACTAAATTCATTACACCTAAATCCTTCTGATTATTTTCGGATCGCTTCTACAGGATCCATGCGTGAAGCTAAAATTGCAGGAACAATTCCAGCAATGATGCCTATAACAATTGATAATATCAATCCCAGCAACACATTTTCTATAGACATGTAAATTGAAAAATCCACAAGTTTGGAAATTACTGTTAGGATAATCCAGACAAAAATCAATCCGATTACACCTCCAACAATACACAGAATAATAGCTTCCAGCAGATATTCTAACAAAATAAAAAAACGTTTGGCCCCAACCGCCATTTTGATACCGATCAGATTGGTTCGTTCTTTTACCGAAACAAACATGATGTTGGCCACACCGAAAGCACCCACGAGCATTGCAAAAAGTCCAATGATGAATCCTGCAAAATTGATGACACCGAACACACCATCTACAAGATTGGTCAACATCGTCAATTCATTGATTGCGAAATTATTTTTGTCCTTTGGTTTTAATCCGCGAACAGGTCTTAAAATACTGGCTACTTCGTATTTCAATTCGTCAAGATTTACTCCCCTCTTTGCTTTTACATTTAATAAGGTTCCCCAGTTTGTTGTTGCATTTACATTAATGAATTTTCTCAAAGTATTGTATGGTATAAAAATCGCTTCATCATTCGGCATGATATCCAGAATGGATTTTCCTTCCAGTTTCAAGATGCCATTCACTTTAAAGTATTGACCAAACAATCGCACTTCCTTTCCCACCCCATTCCCATGAGGAAATAATGCTTCGGCAAGTTTATTTCCCAGAATGGCTTGATTGCTTCCGATTTGAAAGTCTCTTTGTGAAAAATAGTTTCCTTCATCAAACTCCATCTTGATGACCTTTTCATAATCGTTGGTAATTCCTGCGATATATGCACCTTCAACAAATTGATCTCTGTATTTAACGACACTGCCGGGAACAAACACCGTAAGAGATGAAGCCTCGCTCAGTTTCGATTTGATTGCGATGGCTTCCTGGTCATTAATATTTGGAGTTGGCCTGGCCATATACTTCCAAAAATTCTGTCCGGGATCTTCTTCCCATGGCCACTTATCGATATAGATCACATCGGTGCCAAGCTTCTCAAAACTCTGGACAATGTTATCTTCAAGTGAGTCCACTGAAGACAACACGGCGATAACACAAAATATGCCAATGGTAATCCCCAATAAAGTGAGAAAGCTCCTGAGTTTGTTACTGGAGAGTTGCTGTATCGCTTGACTAAAGCTGTCTTGAACTATTCTGAAAAAGATCAAAATCCTGATTTAAAAATCCAAAAATAAGCAGCAATTCTGCCTGGTAACCAACAAATTCGATGAATCTTCAAAAAATACATATGATCTAACAACATTATAAGCTAAAATTCATTGAATAAAATGTCAAAAGACTTGATTTTCCTATACATGAAGTCCTATTTTTGCCGGAAATTTAAAAAGAGCCCATGCGCACAAAATTATCTCAGTTTACATTCAACCTGCCAAAGAACCTTATTGCCCAATATCCGACAGAAGAAAGGTCTGAGGCCCGAATGTTAGTGGTTAACAGGAGCTCCGGAAAAATCGAACACAAGCAATTTAAAGACATCCTTGACTACGTGAATGATCAGGACGCCATGATCATCAACAACACGAAAGTCTTTCCAGCCAGGATGTATGGACGCAAAGAAAAGACTGGTGCCAAAATTGAAGTTTTTCTGCTGAGAGAACTAAATAAAGAAGTCAGACTTTGGGATGTCCTCGTTGATCCTGCACGTAAAATCAGGGTTGGCAATAAGTTATACTTCTACGACAAGAATGGAAAAGAAGTTCTTGTGGCTGAAGTTGTGGACAATACCACCTCAAGAGGAAGGACCATTCGTTTTTTATTTGATGGCAACCAGGATGCTTTTCAAGCAGCATTGAGAACACTTGGCCAGACCCCGCTTCCGAAATATATTACCAGAAGTCTCGAGCCTGCTGATGAAGAAAGATATCAAACGATTTATGCGAAAGAAATCGGTGCTGTCGCTGCACCTACAGCAGGACTTCACATGAGCAGGGAACTCTACAAAATGCTTCAGATAAAAGGTGTCAATTTTGGAGAAATTACGCTGCATGTTGGATTGGGAACGTTTAGAACTATAGATGTTGAAGATTTATCCAAACACAAAATGGAAGCTGAGTATTTTAAAATTGATCAGGCCACTGCAGATCTTGTCAACAAAACAAAAGATGCCGGACACAATGTGATATCCATTGGTACCACGTCGATGCGCGCATTGGAATCTTCAGTATCGGCATCAAAATATTTAAAGCCTGCAGAAGGTTGGACCAACTTGTTTATCTACCCTCCTTATGAGTTTAGAATTGCTAACATGTTGGTTACGAATTTTCATTTGCCCAAATCGAGCTTATTGATCATGGTTTCAGCATTTACAGGACATGAATTATTAACTGAGGCTTATGAAGTAGCCATTAAAGAAAAATATCGATTCTACAGCTATGGGGACAGCA
>JBGAWX010000244.1:0-5108 GCA_044227375.1 Saprospiraceae bacterium | reverse complement strand
TCTGCTTCGCTTAATAAATCAAATATAATGTCATTAAATGTAAAATCAAATAGCACAGTTTAATTTACACTCCCGCGTATCTCCAATCAGATGTGTTGCATCAAATACGCATGAATCAACAAATTCACCACAGACATTTATATTGCCTGCCATATCTGTTCCTACTCCCCTGCCTCTGTCATTCTGAAGTCCGCCGAATGTTCGCACCCAATTCAGGTTTGAACCATCTGCAGAATAGCTTGCAATGAACACATCCGCGAAACCATTAGAGACTACACTATCGGTTCCAAATATTCCGATTGTAGCATAATCACCGATTACAAAAACATTTCCGGAATTGTCGTGAGAAATTCCTCTGCCAATATCATTTTCTTCTCCACCACCGGATACAACCCACACATTGTTACCGGAGCTATCGTAAGCAGCAAGGAACATATCTAAATTTCCTTTTGAATATGCCATGTTGCTACCAAAGTGACCGCTCTGAAATTCCCCTGTAATGAGAATTTGCCCATTTACATTTTGTGTAATATCCCATGCCCTGTCAAAACCTGTATCACCGGCCTGAACTGCCCAACTCAAAGATCCGTTAACATCAAATTTGGAAAGAAAAATGTCCGTATGTCCGTTTCCATGGAGGGTAAGTGTTGGTGAAAACTGAGCAGCACCAGCGAAATAACCTGTAAGATAGATTGCACCGTGACGGTCGCTAAGTACACCATATGCTTTATCGCTATCTGTTCCGCCAATGCGTCTCGCCCATTGAAAATTTCCGATGGGATCAAATTTAACGATCATTGCATCGTATTCACCTGCTGTTGTGAAAAGAAAAGTAGAATCATAATATGTGTCGCCTTTTGTTGCTCCGCATGCATACACATTTCCCATCTCATCACATGTCACTCCATATCCCCGGGTTTGTAAAAAGCCACCGACACTGATATTCCGGACCCATGCTACAGTACCTGCAGTATCATATTTTGCAATAAACATGTTGTTCACACCCGGACCATTGGTGACTTTCATAATTCCATCCCAATAACAGGTATCGTCAAATTCTCCTACCACAAACAAGTTTCCTAATCCATCCAGAGTAATGGATTGGACTTTATCTCCGCCTTTACCACCGGCTACTTTCGCCCATATTAGACTTCCATCCGGATTATATTTTGCCAGAAATATATCGTGGATACCAGCAGAACTCAGAATGATGCCATTACCAAAATTTGCGTCAAATTCAATTTGTCCGGCAACATAAGTATTTCCTGCGGAATCTGTGACCAGATCGTAACCTTCGTCAAAACCATCACTTTGTATGCTTTTAGACCATTGAAATGTTTGCGCCATGAGTATACCTGGAGCAAGAAGTAATGCAGCAATGATTAGTTTTCTAAACATCAAATTAATTCTATTAAAAATGTAATTGTAAATTCGAACGAAGTGGAGTAAGAGATAATATTTCCGAAAAGTCCTTGCCTTCCAGATCAAAAAGTACCTACAAGGTAGATTTCAGATAAATCAAAGTATTTGCATACTTCAATTGAAAATAACTTTTCCTCAATTCCGTCAGTTTACTTTCCAAAAGTGTAATTCTTTTCGCCTGACTTCTGATCAGGGCGTTTTTTAAGCGCATGGCATTAATCACTTCATCGCAGTTCATGATTTCTGATTTATAAAACCGATTTAACAAAACCAATATTCATCCTACTCTATTGTTATTGTATTAACCAATTTTGAGCGATACAAAATATCTATAAAACTCTGTGTGTGAATTTACAATCAAGGGAATATTTACTTTCAATTCATTGAAGCAAATAAGAAAAATTCAATTCTGGAATTTCATTCAAGCATTGAGGAAACAAAACTGGAAAGAACACTTGTTTGTTATCGCTCAAAACCGGCTAATTTCATTTATAGTTTTTAAGCAACGATTTTTGCCTGTGGGTATAATTTTTTCCAAACATCCAATGAGGAAAGTTTGTTGATTACAATCATCGTTTTGTGATCAAGTCTGACTTTAATTCTTTCAGTGAATTTGTCAATGTTTTGTGGAAGAATTTTTTTTTGTTTCATAATGTAGAGTATTGACACTGGTTACAAATTAAAAATGTCGATCTTAAATTAATTTCTCCGGTATTGAACTCCATTTTCTAATCCGGAATAGATTGAATTATTCATCAAAAGTGAGGACAATGGCGTTGAAATGTGTTACATAATTTCACTCAATTGTTACATAATTCACATTCATTTTTCATCTATTTCCTTCGATGAGGCTCTTTGAAAATGTCCGAAAGACAGTCAAAGGATCGTTGCACTTAAATGCAAGTTTTCAAAGTGGTCTTAATGCATTTAATGAAGAGCTCATGATTCAAAAAGCAGATATTTAATCCAAATTTTGTTAACCCTTTGAGCATAAAAAAACATACATGTGAATCAATCACATGTATGTCCATTTATAAACCCTAATCACTTATTTTACTGCCATATTGGTTTTTAAGCCCCAGACTTCAACCATGGCTTTTTCTTCTTTTTGATTAGAAATAGTTTTGTATTCAAAAACTATTTTCTTCAAGCTTCTTTCGCCACCATTCAGATCGATAATTTTACTGGATGTTCCACTTATAACAGGAGAATTGACCGCAATTTTCTGGTTATCTCCGGATTCATAAAAGACTTCCAGACTGATTAACTGAATTGAAGCTTCTGAAACTCTGAATTGGATGGATGCGAAACGATCCGCTCCTACAACCATAAATTCATCGTGATCTTTGACAAAATCAACTGATCTTGATCCTATTTTGTGCCATCCTTTTTTATCACTTAAAACAATGCTAGGAGACTGCATGTTGGAAGCTTCTGTTTTTCCATCTTTATCGAGATTTGTTTTTAGTCCCCACATTTCAACATGGGCTTTCTCATCTTTTGCATTCGCCAGTGTTTTGTACACAAAGACAACTTTTTTAAGGTTGCGTTCACCACCGTCAAGATCGATTACACGGCTTGATTCACCGACATTCAATTGGGTACGCAAAGCGAGATCCTGCTTATCACCGCTTTCATAATACACTTCAATTGAAACCAATTCAATGGCCGCTTCATCTACTTTAAATTGTAAGGCCGAGAACCGATCCGCAACCATGACCATCACTTCATCACGATCCTTTTTAAAATCGACAGTTCTCTCCCCGATTTTATGCCAGCCTGTTTTATCACTGAGTACAACAGCGGGTGTTTGGGCACTTGCGATTGAGATTCCTCCCCACAGAGTAAGGAATGCCAACTTGATTAGTTTTTTCATTTTTAAAAATATTAGTTTGTTAACTTTATGGTTGATTGTGATGGCAAAGGTCCTCTGAGATGAGGCCGGGATCGTTACACAATTAAATTTTTTCCTTACACCATTCACACATTTTATTTTTAATCATCAGCATGCTGGAGTCCAGAAATTACCTTAAAATCCCGATTTAACCAGTTTTGTTCCGTATTTCACGTGAGCATTAAGATCCTGCTTGCTATGAGCTGATTCATATTCGTAAATTGATTCTCCCGGAATAAAATATTGTTCGAGACAGGCTGCTACAATATTGTAGCGACGTATCACTTTACCGGGTTTTAACTGAACTTTACGAGACATGAGTTCTTTGAATTTCTTATACTCTTCATATGTAGTGTCCATAATTTTCTTTTTTAGTATTTGATTCCTTTATTTAATTCGCGTTCTGTTTTCTGTTTTGTAAACATCTTCGCAGGCTAACTCCAGTTTGTCAAGATTTTTATACAATTCTGTTCTAAAGTTATTCCAATTGCCTTCTCCATCCCTTACATAAGTTTCCAGGGATTGGTTTAGTTCTTTATTTGCTTTTTCCAACAGGTAAAACTTCTTTGCAATGACTTCATACGAGCTTGAATCCTGCAGAAGTGTTTTTTGCTTTAATCTCAGAATGGCAATTTCGTTCGCCTTTATTTTGAATTGTGCTTCACGAACAAATTTCCGGAACTGACTATTCACTTCATTTTGCGTAGAAGAAATTTCGGACGATACACTTACTGATTTCCGAACTTTCTCCTGAAGAGATGCGGATTTCGTAATATCATTATTTGCACTTGAATCACAAGCAATGATAAAAATGACTACGAGTGAACTGCTAATTAACAACTTCAATTTTTGAGATAAGCTCTTACCAGATTTCATTTTCTTCCTTTCTCCTTTTAATATATTATCTCACACATTAATTCTACCTATATATAAAGAATACCTCTTTGACTTTGATCACCAGGGATCTTATTCTTGTAATAGAATGAAAAAAGGTATTGGTTAATTTGTGCTGAATTATTTTCCTGTCTGACATGATGAGGCTCTATTAATACTGTTTTCACTTGTAAAAAGAGGATACTCAATTTCATTGCAGAAATTTTATTTCCATCAACAAAGGGTATCACTAATCAGTATTTTCTTGTACAAAGATCGTTACCAAGACAGGTCTGCCTGTTACATAATATCTTTTTTATCTTACACAATTCACGTATTCAAATTCCCTGTGAAAGAACTGTTAATTAGGTGATTTGAATCAAGTAATTTGAGAAAAACATTAAAAAAGGAATGGATCAGCGTTTCATCAGAATTAACATTTCAAATCCGAAAAAACAAAAAAGCACAGGGTTTATAATTCCTGTGCTTTTCAAAAACTGCAAAAATCCGTTAAGCTGTTTATACTTTATAATGTAAAGGTTTCTTTTTAGATAGTGCTGCTGAAGGTTCAGGAACCCAGTGATGAAGACCACCGGCAAGTTCATCATTAAATGTTGTCGGGATATCACCTGCCAGAGTACGGTCTTTCCAGGTTAATGTTTGTGTGCCATCGTCACGTCTTTGCATTTCTATACAATTCTCTACCGGGCAAACCAATGAACACAGGTTACAGCCTACACAATTTTCCTCGATGATGGTTGGTTTACGATTTAATGGATCTTCGCTCAAAGCGATTGCCTGATGAGCACCATCTTCGCAAGCTGTATAACAAAGCTGGCATCCGATGCATTTATCTTCGTTGATATTGGCGACGATTTTATATTTCAGGTTGAGGTCTTCCCAGTGCATCACATTTCTC
>JBGAWX010000243.1:0-5115 GCA_044227375.1 Saprospiraceae bacterium | reverse complement strand
TTACAATGAAAAAGATCAAATCAAACTTTCACAAGGTGAATCTGGCAATTCTCGCAATGGCCACCACACTCTTTTTTGCAAGCTGCGAAAAAGAAATGTACATTAAAGAACCCGGAAATCTGGTCCCTAAAACTGTTGACCAGGATCCGAATGTACCCTCCATTTCAGTAAACGGAACCCTATTGCACTCCGAGGCTTTCGGAAATGCAAATCACCCCATGGTCATATATCTCCATGGAGGTCCAGGTTCTGATTACAGGAATGCATTGAATGTAAAACAACTGGTAGACAACAACTACTATGTTGTATTTTATGATCAGAGAGGTTCCGGTTTGTCCCGGAGACATCCCAGGAACAGCTATACTATTCAATTGATGATTGATGACCTTTCAGGGGTGATTCAACATTATCGCAGGACTCCGGACCAAAAAGTTTTTTTATTCGGGCATTCCTGGGGTGCCATGCTTGCCACAGCATATGTCAATCAACATCCGGCACAAATAGCGGGATTGATTTTGGCAGAACCGGGAGGTTTTACAGATGAAATGGTCAAGGAGTATGGAGAATTGAGCCGTGAACTCAAACTGCTTTCAGAAGCCGCTAACAATGCAGTTTATCTCGATCAATTTTTAACAGGACGGGAAAACGATAATGAAATTCTGGATTACAAACTGGGACTTGCTTCCAGCTATACTTATAGCAAAAATAATAGCGAAGGTATTGAAGGCCCGTCACCCCTTTGGAGAAAAGGAGCGGTTTTGTTTAGCCGGTTTACCGAGATTGCACAAAATGAAGGATTTGATTTCACTCAAAACCTTCATCAATATTCAACTAATGTTTTGTTTCTCTATGGTGAATTGAACACCGCTTATGGATTAACACAAACAAAAAAAATGTCACGCTTTTTCCCGAATTCCACAATTACTGAAATTGAAGGCACGGGTCATGAGATGATTTATTTTAAATGGCATCATGTGTACACTCCTGTATTAAATTACTTAAACTCATTAAAATAATTATTCACTTCTTAAAAGATCACATCATGAAAAAGATTATAAAATTAATAATGCCGGCAATGGCTCTATTTTTTGCAACCATGAGCTACTCTCAAAATCAAAATTGGGGCAATCTGACTCCGGAGATAAAACATCACGTCAATCTTCATTTGGGATGGAACTATGGATTGACCTTTGGATTAGGGTATGGTTATCAATTCAACTTTGCATTACCAACAGTATTGAATATCGATTTTTCAGCTCCTGCTGGTGAAGATTTGTTCGATGATTTTAAGATTAAAATTGGGGGACAGATCAAATTAGTTGAAATTAAAAATTTTTGTTTTGCTGTAAATGCCCATGGAGTCTTCAGACGATACGAAAATGATTTAGTACGCATGCTGAATTTTGGCAGCGATTTCTCAGGTGTCATTGGATATTATAAACCAAATTGGTTTATAGCAGGTGAAGCGGGTTTTGACAAAGCCATTGTCACGCATTTTAAACATTCTCAAAGTTACAGGGACAATAATTATGAAGATGTCAAAGACGGTTGGTATGAACCGGCAACCGGAGGCAACTTTTATTACGGAGTCCAAACCGGACTTTCTGTCAAGAAAAATGAATTTACTCTGGCTATTGGAAGAGTGCTTACTCAGGACTTCAAGACCACGCCTACTATTCCGTATTATGCTCAGTTGGGATATAATGTGAAATTGTGATTTGAATAATTGATTGTCCTAATAAATTGAAAAAAGCCACATGATCTGATGATGTGGCTTTTTTATTACAAGAAACTGATTTTTTCAAATGATCAATGCTGATCCTGGAGGGAAAACAAAATTGAATACTCTTATTATGTTTCAATTCAAAAAAGCTTCATTCAAATTATTGTTATCGTTGAACTATATTTGACTTCCGCGAATGTTACATTAGCTTTACCTTACTTCAAATTCTAAAAATGAGCATGTTTTCTAATCAGCTACTATTTATTTTCACTATCGTGATCTTTCAATTCTTTACATGTAAATCAAATCAGACTACTAAAATTCGCGAAGATTTTAAAAAACACTACGATCAATTCAAACTTCAGGGATCCTTTGTCCTCTTCGATACTTACAATGATGAATATACTGTTTACAATCCCGGCCAACTCACTCAGTTATTTACACCCGCATCCACTTTTAAAATATGCAATTCATTGATCGGACTGGAAACGGGAGTCATAAAAGATGAACATTTTATCATTCCATGGGACAGCGTGGTCAGAAATCCTGTTTGGGATAGAGACCACGATCTGAAGACTGCATTTAAAAATTCCACAGTATGGTATTACCAGGAATTGGCCAGACGAGTGGGCGGTGAAAAAATGAAATTCTGGTTGGATGCCTCTAAATTCGGCAACTCAGATACAGCAGGTGGAATCGACAAATTCTGGCTTGAAGGAGGACTTCGCATATCGCCAATGCAACAAATCGATTTTCTACAACGACTTCATGACAACAAGTTACCTTTTTCGCAAAGGTCAATGGATGTTGTAAAAAAAATAATGATTAGCAAAGATACATTGGGTTATGTGCTAAGAGCAAAATTTGGATGGGGCAATCAGGAAGGCAAAGATATTGGTTGGTATGTTGGTTATCTCGTTAAACAGGATCGCGTTTACTATTTTGCCAACTGCATTCAAGACGAGAATGAACACGTAATCGAAGTTCAGGACGCCATTCGTTTTGATCATGCCAGAAATCAGATTGCTTTAAATATACTTTCGGAATTGAATATCATTGAACTGGCGGAAGAACTATATTTGTAAAAGAATCCTCCCTCGTAATATTCAAGGGATGTTCATAAAATTGATTATGTTATGACAATTAAAGCAGTTCGATTTTTAAACATTTTTGCCGCAGCGTTGCTGGCAGGTACAAGTTTTGGAATATGGTTGGGCTTTAATCCTATGAGTTATTCTCCATCCACTTATCTTGAGCAACAAAACCATCTGGTTCGCTCACTGAATACATTTATGATCATTCTGGTTTTTGGTACCACAATACTCACGATAACTTCTGCATATCTTCAAAGAACAAATAAAATTACTTCGATCACCTTATTCGTGGCGGCTGCATTTTTTATATCGTGCATTGTCATTACCAGACTTGGAAACATCCCTATACAAAACGTTATGCTGAACTGGAATGCAAATTCATTACCTGAAAACTGGAACTTATTGAGAGATCAATGGTGGACTTTTCATATCATGCGTACGATAACCGAATTGATCGCCTTATCTCTAATTGTATGGACGAATGTTAGAAGTTAAAAAACGTGATTAAAGCATTCCTTGCCTTGAGATTTCTTACCATCTGTAATTACACTGACCCACCTGTCTCTTAGTCCAAATGCCGAAGCAAACCGTTTTGATCTGAGCAGGCAGGTTGTTTCAAAATACATGCAAATCCTGACAGAGTGCGGGCTTCTTCAATGTGAAATCAGGGGCGGGAATATTTTTATACCCTTCAACCAAAAAAACTCGATGAAGTATCCAAATGGCCGGAATCCTTAAGTTCACCTTTTGAATGCAATCACCACAATTCCTTTGTTACTTTTGAATTGATAGAGCAACATCAGAAAACCCTGTTGCGACTGACCCATCTTGGACTGGAATCATTCCCTCCGGAAAATCCGGATTTTGCAATCGCAAATTTCTCAGAGGGATGGAATTCCATTATAAAAACCCAGCTAAAAGAATTTTTGGAAAAATAGGAAAACTAAATGTATTAATATTGCATTTGGATTTATTGAATTCTTTGAGACAAACATCAATTCATTAATAATTTATCATTCATGCAAAAACCCTGGTACAAAAGCACCATCGGCAGATTCAGAACCATTGCTCTCTGTGAAGGAATTTCCTTTCTTGTGTTGTTATTTATTGCAATGCCCTTGAAGTATTTAGCGGGAGATCCAAAATGGGTGTTGCTTGTCGGCTGGATTCATGGATTGTTATTTATTAGTTATATGATTTCAGGACTGGATGTGAAAACGAAATATTCCTGGAGCACTAAAAAAACAATAATCGCAGTAGCTGCATCTTTGATTCCCTTTGGACCATTTATCCTGGATCGTAAAATCCTCAGTAAAGAGAAAGAAGAGTTAAATTTAAATGCCAACATGTGATCCGGAAGATGGACATTAAAATTTCTGAATAAAATGTATAAATATTATGAATAAAGTAGAATCCATTTTTGAAAAAATTATTTTTAGTAGCCGTTGGCTTCAGGCCCCTTTATACGGAGGACTTATTATTGGCGGAATACTTTACGCCTACAAATTCATCAATGAATTGATACATTTGTGTGCCACCATCGATGTGATTACAGAAACTGCATTGATGTTAGGGGTCCTTACTTTGGTAGACATCACCATGGTTGCAAATCTCCTCATTATGGTGATCATTGGTGGATACTCCACTTTCGTCAGCCGGCTTGATATCGACAAACACACGGACAAACCGGAATGGCTGCAGAAAGTGGATGCTGGTACACTAAAAGTAAAGTTGGCCGGTTCATTAGTCGGAGTATCCGGAATTCATTTGTTACAGATTTTCATCAATATAGAAAATAAAAATCCTGAAGACGTCAAATGGCAGATCATTATCCATGTGGTGTTTCTCATTTCCTCCTTGTCTCTGGCATTTACAGAAAAAATATTGCACGAAAAACATTAATGATAATCAACCATATACTCGAAGTTTTCGTTAATTTTGAAAATTAAATTTTTATGAAAAAAATATTTGGTTTTTCTGAAGCATTCATGTTTCTGATTTTCATAAATCTGGTATGTAAAAATTCACATACTGAAGTGTACAAAGTAGATACGAATCTTAGTACCCTGGAATGGTCCGGAGAAAAAATTACTAAAAAACACACAGGCACCATCAAATTTTCAAAAGGAGAAATTAAAAACGATCATGGAAAAATGAGCGGCAGCTTCGAAATTGATATGAACACGATAACCAACACGGACATTAAATCTGCTGAAGGAAGAACCAAACTGGAATCTCATTTAAAGTCAGGTGATTTCTTTCACGTTGATAAGTATCCTGTTTCAAAATTCGTAATCA
>JBGAWX010000242.1:0-5133 GCA_044227375.1 Saprospiraceae bacterium | reverse complement strand
TCACCATCACAAAGGATTTCACACAACAAGCCACCCATGATCCCTACACCAAAAGATCAATTACTCTGATTTCACTCCACTACAACCCGACAAACTTTGATCTCATTCGCTCTATTGATTATCCTGCAAAAATAAATCCCAGGAGAAAGTGATGAGAGATTTATTGGTTGATCCGGGCTGGCGGAACCGCGCATTACAATGCGGCCCTGACGATCATAAACATACAGGATATTCGGATAATCTGTAGATTTTAAATTGCTGATGAAGGGTTTGGATATACCTGAACATAATTGTTCTGATCAGAAAGATTCATAACACTCAATGGAGTAGAGGTTGTCCATACTCCTCTCCCAAGAGTTGAAACAAATAATTGATCGTGCGAAATGGTAACGCTTGTTGCAATAAAAGGTGATGGACCGGCAAAAGGCTGCCAGTTATCTCCTGAATCATATGAATATAAAACTCCTGCTTTGCCGCATGCAGCAATCCAGTCGCTGCCCCTTGCAACGATAGAAGTTGGATAGATCTTGGTCCCGTTGATGCTCAAGGGGAGCCCGTTACATGCAGAGGCCGTCCAGGTTGCACCGGTATCATTGCTGTAAAAAATTCCTACATCACTTGAAACTACAACTGAATTGTTCAGAGTAAGCATGATGGGTTCATTGTATGTCATAAACGGATCAAAGCCTAAACAGAAGAGATGTGTCCAGTTGTGATCATTTTGATCCAGACGGAGGATTGCTCCATTAAAAACATCTGCAAAGAATAAATGATTGGCATACACACATAAGCTTCCACCCTGACTACTAAAACCACATACGGTTTGTTGTGGTGGAAGATGTACCAAAAGCCAGGTATCACCAAAATCGTCGGAGTAATATGTGTTCCATCCGGAAGATGCGAATATTCTATTGCCCTTTTTTGCAATATAAAAAACCATATCCGGTAATGTAAGTGTTGTCCATGTATGGCCCCCGTCGTAACTTCTGTATACATTCATGTGTGTTGAAAACAATGTATCACCGATAATTATCTGAGGCGCTTCATAAACCGATTGATTTGTAATAGAGTCCCAAATATTTCCATCATTTTTTGTTTCAAATAAATTTAAGGAGTTCGTACAGTAAATAACCGAGTCGCTTGATGATATACTTGTTATTAATGAACCTTTAATTGTATTTGTAATTAAAGTTGCCGAGTCATTCGAAAGATTATAAATTGAGAATTCATATCCGTTAGTTACAAGCAAAATATTATTTCTAAAGTCTACAGAATATTTGTATTTTAGAAAACAGGGTAGCAATGAAGGATTCGAATTATTCGCTACAGAATCCCAGGTAGCTCCGAAATCAGTTGTAAATTTTATGTAGTATGATGAAGTATTAAAATAAAAAACTGAATCTATAGTCATGGGATATAAATTCTGATGTGAAATAGTTGTTGAAATTGTATTCCATGTTTGGCCGTAATCAAGACTTTTGCGGATATTAACATAACCCGGAGTAGTAGAGTCAGTACCAAAAACAACAGAATCTACCGCACACTTATCTCCAACAAGGTTTGCGGTATCCACCGGAATAAATGAAATAGTATCTAACCTGGAAAGAAAAAAGAAATAATTGAAATTGCCATCTTTCGTTACCAGAAACATGTAGTTTTTACCTGTGATTTTTAAATCAACAAAATTATTTCCCGGTGGCAATGGAAGAGGATTCCATGATAGTCCATAATCATACGTTACAGATGGGCCAACAAACAAATCCACAGCTATGACTTTACCGTATGCTTCATGCAGAGTGACAGGAAAATAACCATATATGCTTATCAGAATTGGTTGGGTCCAAGTAAGTCCATTATTAAAACTTGAAACACTAAACGTGGAGTCGTAATATTCGTTTTCCAGAAAACCGCTGCTAAAAAGCAATATGAGTGTGTCACCTTTTGTATAGATTGACTGAATATTCTTGTTTTCAAATTGCGAATATTGCTGCCAGATATATCCACTATCCGAACTAAAGTACAATCCTTGATGTGTTCCGCAGACAACCACTGTATCATGCTGAATCATACAATTTACACCTACGCCAATAGGGCCGTTTGTTTGCTGCCACTGAGCTTTCGCGTTATTAAAAATAAGGGATAAAACACAGATCAACACAAATGCAATACACTTGTAGCCTTTGGATAAGAAGGGTTTCATGGTAGTTTTTGATCAGGCATAGCTATTTGTTGTAAATTTAAAATAAAAAACGATTAAAACAAGGGACATTTATGTGAATGGAAAAGGGATTAACTTGTTGAGGGTTTGGATGAATTTAATTCCAATAAGTCCGGGCATTGCGAGGTCAATGCTTTTACGTCAAAAAACTAATTTTTTATCAATTGACCTAAAAGATCTCTTCGAGATGACGATCGCAGGTTTATCAAATATGTCGTCCTTTTCCGCCAAATATGTTTTATAAAAATGAAATGATTTTGTGCGGCGGGAAAGGACGACATTTATGCGAACAAACTGTTGTCATCCCGGAGGGATCTTTTAGGTGATTGGGTAATATCCTTCGAATCAGGTTTGAAAGTTTTTAATCAATTTGGAGGTATGCTGACACGTTGAGCGATTTAAGGCGGATTAAAATCACACGGTTAAATGACAACGGATGAATATCCGTCGAAGCAGGTTGAAACATGAATACAAAATCTTTTCTTAAATTGTGAATTGATTGCATAGGAATATTGTGTGATACAATTCTGCATTGGTACTACAAACCTGATTTTTCAGAATGTAGCTGATTTTAATTTAGAGTGTTTTGGATGTGGATAAACTAAAATTAAAAAGAAGGTTAAAAATCAGTCTCATTGCAATAGCTGTCATTGCAATGTGTACTGCATTATTTTATTATGAAGTAAGATCAAGAACATTTCAATTTTTCGGAGAATTAGTAAGCCGGACGAATCCCCGGGAAAAGGTCATTGCCCTCACGTTTGATGATGGACCGAGTGTATATACAAAAGAGATAATACAAACACTGGAGCAACATAATATAAAGGCTACTTTTTTTCTGATTGGCAGGGAAATAGAGCAAAATATGGCCGAAACCAAGATGCTGGTTGAAGCCGGTGAAGAGATCGGAAATCATTCTTATTCACATGAGCGATTGATTTTGAAATCTTATTCATCAATCAAAGGCGAAATCGAAAAAACCGATAGTCTGATCAGAGCTGCAGGATATAAAAATGAAATCTTGTTTCGCCCGCCGGGTTGTAAAAAGTTTATTTTTCTGCCATACTATCTTATGCAACACAACAGGAAAACAATTACCTGGGATGTTGAACCTGAAACGTATGATGAAGGAACGATAAGTGCTGAGAAAATTTCCGATTATGTAATTAATCACACAAGTCCGGGTTCCATCATCCTCCTTCATGTAATGACTCAATCACGGACAGAATCAAGAAAAGCATTACCTGAAATCATTGTAAAACTTCAGGAGAAGGGATATAAATTTGTCACGGTGTCGGAGTTATTGAAATATTAGATCCAGGGTTTTTCAGACATTTTAATAGGAATTTTAATTGTAGATGGAGGCTTACCTGCTGTGCCGGATTTAATCTGTACTTGCTTCGACGGATATTCATCGGTCTAAGAATGGGAATTTAAAAAATAGTAATTTGTTATTTTTATCTTTGGGAAAAAGTGCTTTATGACTAGTCCTGTCAATATCAGCAATTCAATCAGGCTCCACCAATGACAACTCAAATTCTGATTGTTTTAATTCTGACTTTTGTAATAAACCTGATTACAACACTCTCGTATTCGGTGAGAATAGTTGGAATTCGAACTGGTCGGGTTGCTATTTCATTTGCTTTGTTCAATATTCTTGTATTGGTTTCGCGGACAGCAAATGGATTTCAGGCTCCTTTATTGGCAAAAACTGTTGAGAACGATATTAAGATCGGAGTATTTGACAATGTTGGTACATTTCGACTGATTATTCTATCCTGTACAGTCGCGACAATTTTTGGAGCATTGTTGATTCCGACATTTCAAAGAATTTTGTCAAAAGCTGTCGTTCTTTACTTCCATGACAACATGACGATTCCCAAAATGGAGAATATCTCTCAAATAAAACTCGACAGAGAATTTCCATGGAGAATTTTTATACTGAACATTTTTGCGGTAGCGATCCTGACAATCGGAGTTCTATCTGCTGTTTATGCTTCCTATCTGAATCCGGATTACAGAACCACAGCGAGTAATTTATCCGCGTTCATAAATGGCTTTGCTACAATTTTAATGTTTGCATTTATCGACCCGCATTTATCAGCGATGACGGACGATGTCACTTTGGGGAAATGTTCAGAGATAACTTTCAGGAAATACATAGTGTACATGACCATCGCCAGACTCTTGGGGACACTTTTGGCTCAATTAATATTTTTACCCGGCGCACAGTTGTTGGCGTGGACAGCATCACATATCTAGGAAACGAAGAGTATTGGTTAAAGGGGAAGGTGGACAAAAATCAGATGTGCAGGATTTATCCCCATCGCCCTTCGACAGATCAACATCCGTCGAAGCATGGGTGTATGCATCGTGGAAAGAATAGAATTAATTGTGTTTACTTGTCAAACTGAAGATAGATGCAAAAGTAGCGGATAGTGAAATGATAGCGGTCAGGCAAGTAAGCAATCCGCAAACTCTATATATAGAAAAATAAATTTAACTGACATATATATAAAAACGAGAATGACTAACTTAAATCCCCAACAAAAATGATTTCAAATAAAAGTTTAGCACGAATTGCAGGCTTTTGCTATCTGGTTGTAATAGCAACAGGATTATTTTCTGAGGTTTTTGTTAGACAAACATTAAGAGTGACAAACGATGCTTTGACTACTGCTCATAACATTCAAACCAATGAAATGCTTTTTCGTTGGGGGGTTGTTGCTGACCTGATCAATTTTATAGTTGGCATACCCACAATATTGATAATTTATAACTTTTTTAAAAAGTCAAATAAGATTCTTCTTCAAATTGCATTGACATTAGTTATTATTCAAACAGCAATTATTGCAGTCAATCTATTAAATCAAATTACACCATTGTTGCTTTTAGCTAATGAAACGTACTTAAAT
>JBGAWX010000241.1:0-5147 GCA_044227375.1 Saprospiraceae bacterium | reverse complement strand
TCAATGAAACAAATGGTTGTGAAACTTCAGACAGTTTGTCGGTGACAGATTCTCGCGTGATTCCATTGCTTGAAGCCGGCGTTGATGAATTGCTAACTTGCAAAACAAAACAAATTCAACTTTTCGCTTCGGTAAATCAAAATGATTCTCTACTGATTTCCTGGTCAACCACTTCAGGAAATATTGTTTCCGGAATGAATACAATTCAACCCATAGTGGATCAAAAAGGATGGTATGTCATTCACATCATGAATCAAAATAATGGTTGTGAAAACCTGGATTCACTTTTTGTAGATGAAAATATTCTTGCACCTAATGCGATCCTGGGCCCTGATTTGATTTTCTCTTGTGCAGATTCCATAAAAACTATTGATGGTTCAAATAGTAGCGCTGGTGCTACTATTATTTATCAATGGTCTAGTCTAAATGGAAACATACAATCCGGAAGTAGTACGAATAAAATTGTCGTAACCAGTCCGGGAACTTATCAATTTATTGTTCAGGATATTTTAAACGGTTGCAGCGATACCGCATTCATCAATGTCAATCCAGATAATAATAAACCAATCATCTCGATAACCTCACCGGATACCTTAAGTTGTCTGAAACCGGAAATTATTTTATCTGCTTCCGCCAGTTCACAATCGGGAAGTACTCTCGATTTTATTTGGACCAGTGGTTCTGGTGCTCCGATTCAATCACCAAACTCACTTCAAACTAAAATCACTGTCCCAGGAATTTATTTTTTCACCGTTACGGATAAATCAAATGGTTGCAGTTCTATTCTTCAAACTATTGTAAACATAGATACTTTAAAACCCAACATCGAAGCAGGTCCTGATCAAGTTTGGAATTGTGCTTCTATTTCATTTAATTTAAATGGAACGGTTTCAAACAATTCAAGAGCCCATTCCTTCAATTGGACAACTCTCAATGGAAATATTTTTGGTAATCCGGATAAACAAGACATTTCCATAACGTCTCCAGGTACTTACACATTCTTAGTTATTGATGAAGTGAATGGATGTGCTGCTGTTGATTCTTTAATAATCATTCCTGATTTGACAAAACCTCTCGTGAATATTCAAACCCCTGATACTCTAGATTGCAATACAACGAATATTCAAATAAACGGACAAACATCGAGCTCTGGAAATCGCTTCAATTCACTTTGGACAACGATCAATGGCAATATCATAGGAAGCACCAATTTGAATACTGCTCTGGTTAACCAACCTGGTTGGTATACTTTATTCATTTTAGACACAATCAATAAATGCAGCTCAAAAGATAGTGTGTTGGTCATTGAAAACAAACAAGCACCAATCGTCGATGCCGGTAATTCAATGGAACTCACTTGCCAGACGATTGACTTGATATTAACTGGCAATATTAGTAATCCTGCAATAAATACTTTAAATTGGAAAACGAATCAGGGAAATATTTTAAGTAAACCAGATTCAATACAAATTAAAATCAATAAACCTGGAACCTATTATTTGGAAGCTACAAATTCAAGTAATGGTTGTGTTGGAATCGATTCGGTTTCAGTGACGAAACGAAATGACTTATTTATAAATGTTGGAAGTTCAAATGAACTCACTTGTAAAATAAAAGATGCGATTCTTTCTGGAATTGTCCAAAATGGTGCCGGTAATGAACAATTCATCTGGACCACAAATCAAGGTCATTTTATTGGAAACACAAACACCACTCAAGTTAGCGTAGATCGACCGGGTTGGTATTATTTTATCGTGAATAATACTATCACGAATTGCAATGGTATAGATTCTGTATTCATTACAGAAAACACAAATGTGCCGGTTTCATTAAGCCTTGATGTGGATCAACCAAAATGTCCCGGTGATTCATGGCAATCAGAAATCACTAATATTTTCGGTGGTGAACATCCGATACAGATTTATTTGGACAATCAATTCATCAATGGCTTGATTATGCAGGGCAATGCTGCAGGCAATCATATCATCAGGGTGGTGGATAAGAACGGATGTGAGTTGACAAACAACTTCAATATCATTAGCCCACAAGGAGTATCCATTCAATTAATTCCATTAGTCAAACTTTCTGCCGGACAGGATTATAAGATCATACCTCAATATTCCATTCCGGATGATTCTATAGCAACCGTGCAATGGAGTCCCTCCGAATATTTGAGTTGTACAGATTGTCCATATCCTGTTATCAATAACATTGACAAAGAAATTGAATACTTAGTCACTTACACAAACGGAAACGGCTGCAGTGCAACAGCCCGGATCCGCATCGAAATTGCAAAACGAGGCATTTGGGTGCCCAATACTTTTAGTCCAAATGGAGACAATGTCAATGATTGGTTTTATCCGGTTGCCGTCGAAGACAGTTACAACAACATTCGCTCCATGTCCATTTATGATCGCTGGGGCAACCAGGTTTTTACAAAGGAAAATTTTCAAGCAAATACTCCACATGAAGGATGGAATGGTCAATTCAACAATGAAAAGTTAAATCCCGGTGTATTTGTGTATATTCTGGAAGTGGAGTGGAAGAATGGGGAGCGGCAGATATTGAAAGGGGATTTGACTTTGATAAAATAATATTGTCTATCGAAAATCAACTAAAATTCAACATTGAATTTTTTGGAAGAATTAAGTTAAATCACCCTTGAGGGTGAATAATGCATTTGCTTAGTGGTATAGTTTTGTGAATTATTTAAGTAAAAGCAATTCTGCATGAAGTCAATAATTACAATTTTGGTTCTTAGTGCAACCAGTTTCATCTTAAGTGGTCAACAACGAATTGATGCTAAGCTTTTTGTGAGTAATGAATGGCGTGAGTTTGTGATCTTTAAACCTTCGGGGGACATTCCTACAGGCGGCTATCCTTTGGTTTTTATGTTACATGGCACAAATCAAAGCGGGCCACAGTTTTACAATATCTCAGGATGGAAAGAAGTCGCAGAACATGAAAAATTCATAGTTGTATTTCCAACTGCACTAATCTATTGCACAGTAAATGATGGTATTGTTACAAAATGGAGTCATGGCAATACGCTTGCTGCTTTGTGCCCTGGCGATACTTTACGAGATGATATCCCATTTTTTTATAGAATGATTGATACCATTTCATCTGTAATTTCAATTAATTCTAAAAAGATTTTTGCATGTGGATTTTCAAGCGGAGGCACCATGGTTCCGAAATTAACAATCAAGATGCCAGGAGTATTTGCCGCTGCAGCTTGCGGCAGTGGAAATTTGGATGTTCTGGATTCTGCTGCTATGAATCCAAAAGTGCCGACGTGGGCTATTCGGGGTACTCACGATCAAAACTTTATTGACAAATCAGGAAGGCCTTGCCCATTTAATGATACAGCTTTAGCTTGGAACATGGCCAATCTGGACAATCATTTGGGATCTATGGGTCTTTCGAATGTTTATAATAAAGACTCCGTTGGATTTTATATCAACTTCAATTTTACAACTCCCTTGCCAGGTGAGTCTCCAGCTTTCTTCCGCTGGAGTATATTTTATAATTTGGAACACGAATTTTTCAACGGAAAAAACTATTTAACCAATTTAGCAGATCCGCCAATTGAAGCTGAATTCTTTTGGGACTTTTTTAAGAAGTCAACATTAGTGTCTGTTGAAAATAAAACCAAATTAACTTCTCCATTTAATATCTTTCCTAATCCTTCACGGGACTTCATCAATATAGAAACTCCCCGGAATTCAGATATAAAAATGGATTCGTATCAGGTGATGGATGTCTTTGGAAGAATTCTCTGTTCTGAAAAAGTTCTTGAAGCAAACTCGATATGTCTAGATAAGAGCAGGTTTGGAAGTGGAGCCTTTATCTTAAGATGCCGGGTTGATCATCAATATTATTATACTAAAATCATTTTTGACTAATCAAACATACGATCAGCAAACTAAATTTTTTATAAATTTTTTTTGCACATTTTACCAACCAGTTGCTACAACTCAATAATTCATTAATTTCTTACAATCAATATAAGACAGTTCCCATAAATTTACCTCTTGTTCAAAATTCAACCATCCTGGAATGCAGTTGTAGGATTTAAGAAACCTGAATCCGGTCTTTTCCAAAGTTTTGTTTGGCGCAGGATTTAATGCATATGGTTCACAATATAATGTTTCCAATTTCAAATTATCGAAAAAATAAGGAAGCGTGAGCTTGACAAATTGCAAGCCAAACCCTTTTGTTCTGATATCTGGTTTCCATAAATGCAAATGCATATAAGCTTCTTTTCCAAACACAATTTTATTCACATTGGAATGTCCTACCGGTATTTCATCAACAAGCCAAATGATACAATACGATTTCTTTTCTTCATACGGTTGATTCAATTGCTCCGATAACATTTCTCTCCATTGTTCTCTGTTTGGAATTTTGCTGAGATCGACACCCATGCCTTTCATAAAATCCGGATCGGAATCCAGCCAATAGGAGATGATGGCATCGATGTCACCTCGTTGAATTTCCCTTACCGATAATTTATTTCCTAACATTTCTCCAAATTGATTTGAGACAATTTTATTCTAATGCATGAATTAACTCACAAACCGCTTTAATCTCTGTTTGACTTATAGATAATGGTGGTGCAATCCTCATCGCATTCGCACAAAACAAAAAACTCTCCGCCAAAATTTTTTTATCGTACAAATTCCGGATCCATTGCAAGACGGTTTCAGGAGAATCCAATTCCACCGCCATCAATAATCCCTTATTTCGTATTTCTTTAATCAATGGATGCGTCAGGTTTTTTTTAATGAGTTCTGCTTTTTCTTCTACTGAGTCCATTAATTTTTCTTCAATCAAATATTTCAATCCCGCTAAACCTGCTGCACATGAAACCGGATGCCCACCAAATGTTGTGATGTATCCCAATGGCAATTGCTTATTAAAACAACTCATCAATTCGCGATTGCAGATCATTGCAGCTAATGGCATACCGGCTCCCAATGCTTTTCCACTTAATAAAACATCGGGGACGACATCGTAATGCTGAAATGCAAATAGCTTTCCCGTGCGACCAATCCCGCTTTGTATTTCATCAAATACTAAAAGGGCTTTATGATCTTCACATTTCTTTCTAAGTGCTGCCCAATATTTGTGATCCACTACTCTCA
>JBGAWX010000240.1:0-5176 GCA_044227375.1 Saprospiraceae bacterium | reverse complement strand
ACGATTTATATACAGCCAATAGATGAACCACTTTCACCTATTAAATACAAGGAAAATAGTATCAAATCTTCTAGTGTCAGATTATTGTTTGTAGGATCAAATAGTCACCGAAAGGGTTTTCATTTGCTTCTTCATAAACTCATGAGCTCTTTTATGCCCGAAATGCTGCTTTCACGCTTAACAAATCTACAAAAAAATATACTAAACAGCTCCGGAATTATAAGAATACTTCTTCAGACACAAAAGCTCCTCTACTTTGCTTATTGAACAAAACAAAGGATTAAACTATCCTCATTGCACCGAATTTATCTATTTGCGAGTGATCATAAATTGATCTTTATAATTTGCTTATCGCGTCCGCGGTTCAATTCAAGAGCATAAAGTCCAGGAAACAATGAAGCGCTTTCGATACTGCAAAAATTTGATTGCGTCTCACAAGAATGTATTGTTCTACCAAATAAGTCCACCAATTTAATCTGAAAGAATCCGCTTTCGAAAAAATGAATAGCGATTTTATCTCCAACATTTATAATTTCCTTTACCAGCAAATTGCGTTTTGAATTACTATTTGAAACGCCTGTTGTATTTAATCTCTTCTTAACTAAAAAAGTATTAAATACTGGATCAGTATGCTTAATCTGGCGAGGAACGCCTTCTCCTATAACCGGTGTCACCTGTGTTAAATCCATAGGTAATGTTATTTCCGTATTAGCAGCATTGTAAATCCCTTTGATGACAGGCTCTCCTAATATATTCTGAACATCATAGATTTCATAAGCGTCGCCATCATTCAATCCGATTTGATTTAAATCCACAGTTTCCATTTTTTTATTTTCCCAATTGTAAATCACAATGTGTGCTCTGCCTGACTCATAATCGTTTGGCCTAATAAAAATTGCATTTATTGTTGGCAAGTTTTGTGATGATCGAATCTCGTTCATTCCATTATTGACCTGTTGATATGCTATTTGATTTAATTCTCCAATGAACGTATTGTTGCTTGCGGTCAAATTAACAATTGGAATATTGTATTTAATCGCATTACGACCCACAGAATAATTATCCGTCAGAACCACATCACTTAAGCCACTCTGATAAGAAAGATCCATATTATTGCTTCGCTGATAATCAAACCTGTTGTACAAGCAATTCTGTCTTATTTCAAAATTCATTCCAAGACCTGAATTCGGATTGTTTTTACCGAACAGAAAACCCCAACCATTGGGATCATCATTGGGTGTGCCGTTGCCAAATACGATGTTTCCAATAATTTTAAAATTATTAATTGTGGATTGACTGCTTCCATAAATAATTAAACCATGATCAAATTGATTATAGAAAATATTATCTTTTACAATTTTTGTGTAATTAATATTTTGCGCATACATACCTTCCCCATGTCCTCTCACCCCAAGATGTGACCACCCGTTGTTAAATACAATATTGCCATAATACTCACATTCTTCACAACTCGAGAATGCTTCAATACCATTTCCAAGATCATAAAACAGGTTATTGATAAACCGGAGTCTTGTACCCGCACTAACGACACCTCTTACCCTCCACCGGAATCCCGCAGCGGAGTCTGATCTCGAACTCATGTTGCTATTGCAAAACTCCAATCCCCAAAAACAAAGGTTGCTTCCCAAAACACCAAGCGTATAAGAGTCAAAATTGGGATCAGGCGCAACAGGATGCGGTCTGTTTCCACTATCGAGAATTGCACGTTCGCCTGGATAAACCCTGATCACAATCGGATTATCTTTCGTGCCATTAATATTACAAAGAAATCCACTAACGGTATTTTGATTCACCGCATCCGTTCCAAAATACCTACCACCCCGGATCCATAAGGTGTCTCCCGGCCTTAATGTAGCCGGATGGTTGAATGCAGTAACAATATCCCAGGGTAAATTATAACTTCCGTTATTGCCGGCGCTTCCATTCAGGGCCACATAAAAGGAGTTGGCGATTAATGTTGAATGAGATACAAAACACCACAGGTAAAGTAAAATTATATTTTTATTCATATACTAAACTTCATTTAATTATTCATCCATGAAGGTTCCATTGAGTTAATGTTCAAGCTTACTTTGCTGATCCACAAATAAAATGAACCACTTCAACATTACGCTGATAAATATTCATGAGTTGCCAAATCTGAAGTTCAAATCGCTGAATTAATTGGCTATGCATACCTTTTGCACAATGGATTTCCCATTCCATTCCAAAACCAGAAAATAAAATCCTTTGACCAAAGGTGCATTAATATATATTTTCTGATCTTCTGGTTGGACTAAAATGCTTTGACTTAAAATCGAATGTCCGCAAATGTCTAACCATTGATAATTGATCGTGGAATTTAGTTCGCTATAAATTAAAATAAAAGTGGATCCGGAATTGGATATTAAACCCGGTGTAAAGATTTCAATTGGAAAAGAGTTATCTTCTATGGTAAAATGAGCTCTATCTTCAAATGCTTTTTTCGGAGTATCAGGAGTTGTCCATTTTGCTTTGTAAAATTCAATACAAACCGTGTCAACAGAAATACAACCCAAATGATCAACAGACCATGTAAAACAATATTTACCATAAGTATCCACCCTGACTCTGGATTTAGGATTTGTGACATCATCATAAACTACATTTCCAGGACCGGAAATCAATCGCCAGAATCCATTGCCGAATTGAACTCCAGATGCATTTAGTTTAGCAATTAAACTTCTTGACTTAAAATCACGACCTCCATTAGCATCCGGATATGCAATCCAGATAATCGGTTGATTATTGCTCGCCCTAATGCATGGATTTGTCGAATCGATTTGGTTGGTATTCAAAAGTCTTTTTCCTACTACACGGGTTATATAATATGTTAAACCAGTGAACATTGCTGTTGAATCGAAACAAATAATATCATTAATAGAATAAAAAGTATCTACTCTTGGAAGTACAGTATCATTCCATGATGACTGGTGTAGAATATACATAGTAAGCTCATCGGGGTCTAATGTTTCCGATTCTATATTTTTTATAGTTATGCATTGATCCTTACAAACAATAGTCAGTGAAGAATCAAGCCTGCCTGCATTTGTCATGCCGCAATTACAATTGTAATTATCAATAATCAAATTGGATATACATCCATTGGCATCCTGAATTTGAACTGTGAAAAATGCTAAACTTGGCAGCGTATCCGTGGTGTAAATATTGCCATTAATTACACCATTACCTGTTAATATGGTATATGGTGACATTCCATCAATAATCCGTATCATGGCCAGATAAGGGTAAGTTGTATTATTTTGAACAATACATCTTTTATCAATGACACTAATAAAAGGAGCTGGATTAAATGCAATACTTACACTGTCCCTGGCAATACAAGAGTTATTGTCTTCCGTCAATTGAAATACAAAAGTTCCATACTGTCCATTCGTATTAACTTGTGTTATAACTGCAATATCATCACCAATGGCTGCCCCACTTCCAGCAACTATTCTCCATTTTACTTGTGATCCTATTACACTCTGTATTCCATTCAAATCATAAACCGTCCCACAAACATGATCATCCAAACCTGCATCCGGTTTTGGGTTCTCGCTAAACATGAATGGCTTCGGTCCATCTACCTGGACGCATCCTGCCAAAAAATTAATGCCTCCATTTCCATTCTTTTGCCCAAGAATTGCCATGATATAGTATGTGGTACCGTACGACATATAAGACGCATCGAATTCTACTGCCTTTGTATTCAGCATTTTTATAAAAGTACCTGCTGCAGCATTATTGACATCAGGATCTGTCGTGACTACAAAAATTAAAGTATCATTCGGGTATGGAATGATACTTCCCGGATCCGAAAACGAAAAACTTTGATCTTCGCATAAATAATTTGGAGTGTTATCAAACGCTCCTACGTCATTATCGCAGGAATCGATCGATGCAGCTCTGTCTTTTGTTAAATAAAAGTTATTGCACTTTTCTGAACGCAACACCATAGCTCGGGACTCAACCGGATGGATCCACAACAAGCAAGCGGATATAAAATTTAATAAATAGTTCATTCAAGGTATTATTACTATTGCAAGAGCATTCAATTTCGGAAAATGCTGCTTTCCATTTTATAAGCCGGACTATTATTCTATTCTATCACACAAACTTTTCTCACGGAAGGCACTCCATCCATTTCGATAACGAGGAAGTAAAATCCTTGCTGAAGTGGCGAATTAAAATTCATTCGTTGCACTCTTGGCTCAACAAGAATGCTTCCATTAAGAATAGATTTTCCATAAATATCAAACCAATGATAACTTAGTTCTTTATTTACTTCACCATCCAATGAAATAAAACTAGTCCCTGTATTGGAAATCAAATTGGGTGTAAAAAATTCATTTGAAAAATATTCTTCTTCATTTAAAAAAGCATTTCTATCATCAAATATCTTTTTGGGAGAATCCGGTGTAGTGGTTTTTAATTTATAAAATTCCACACAGACCGTGTCTTTCGAAGCACAATTGATATCATTGGTAGCCCATTCAAAACAATACAATCCATATTGATCTACTCGAACACGCGATTTAGGATTAGTTGATTTTTCAAATATAACATTACCCGGACCTGAAATCAATTTCCAAACACCACTCCAACCAGGATTAGCATTTAGTTTTGCAATGATCTCTTTCTGCTTAAAATCTCTTCCTGCGAGTTTTGCAAAACTGCCTTCGTCAATTGACTCGCAAAATGTTTTTGTACAAACTTTACGTTGAGTTTGTAAATCAACTGTAAGCTCAACATCCAGACAATACTCCTCATTAAGTTTCTGAACATGAAGATATTCATCAGTACTAAGTACATTTTTGTTCGGATCATTCTTCTTATACCACTTATATTTATAACTATATGCCTCTCCGGCATTACAAGGGTTTGTAATTCGAAGGTTTGAGGCTAATTCAATCTCCTGGTTCATACAATTGACTTTCCAATCCGCAGAAAAATCAACACTGACTGCGGTAAGAATGATTGCACTATCGCAATGATTCGCAACAGAGAATTTTGGTAATACAATTTCGAAACTATCTTTGCAGGGAAAATGTTCGCGACCAAGTACATCAATATACGCTTCATTACTGCAACTGATAAAATAAACCTGGGATGGAATTGGGGCATTCAACAGTTC
>JBGAWX010000023.1:0-20029 GCA_044227375.1 Saprospiraceae bacterium | reverse complement strand
CATTACATCAGGAGATCAGGGCGGGCAGATTTATATTCGCGGGGGCTCTCCTGTTCAAAATAAAATCTTATTGGATGGAATGACCATTTTCAATCCATTTCACTCTATTGGAATTTTTTCAGTATTTGAAACAGAGATTATAAGATCAGTGGATGTACTCACCGGAGGATTTCCCGCTGAATACGGCGGAAGGATTTCTGCCATTATTGATATGAAAACCAGAGAAGGAAATAAAACCAGAACTTCAGGTTTGGTTTCTGCAAGTCCATTTATGGCGAAGGCATTGATTGAAGGCCCTATTGCAAAATTTACAGAAACATCCGGAGGAAGTACTTCTTATATTTTTACAGGAAAAACTTCTTTTATTGATCAAACTTCTAAAACACTTTATAAATATGCCTTTGATTCCATAACAAAAAACTTACCCTTCATTTTCAGTGATTTTTATGGTAAAGTCTCTACCATAGCCAGCAATGGAAGTTATATCAATCTGTTCGGATTCAGTTTTAATGATGAAGTGAATTATACAGGTTTGGCGAGATTGAACTGGAATGCAGCCGGAGGAGGTACAAACTTTAAACTCATTCCGAATAATTCAAGTTTGATTGTCGGAGGCAACATTGCGTATTCAGATTACTTTTTAAAGTTGGAAGAAAATTATTCAAAACCAAGATCAAGTGAGATCAGCAGCCTGCAGGCAAATATTGACTTTACCTACTTTGGTATACAGTCAGAGTTCAAATATGGAATCGAATTCAATGCATTTAAAACAGATTTTGATTTTACCAATTACCTTGACATTCCGGTAAAAAAGAATGATAACAATACTGAACTTGCGGCTTACTTAAAATTCAGAAAAGCTACTGGCAATTGGGTTTTTGATCCCAGCTTCAGAATTCAATATTATGCTTCACTAGGAAAGACCTCTTTAGAGCCGCGTTTTGGAATTAAATACAACATCAATGATGATTGGAGAGTAAAAGCAGCTGGCGGTTATTATACTCAGAATTTAATGAGTTCTGTCAGCGAGCGGGATATTGTAAATTTATTTGTCGGGTTTATTACAAGTCCTGATTTGATCAAAGCCACTCACGGTGTATTTGGCTTCGAATACGATATCAATGAAAATACAAATATCAATATCGAAACCTATTACAAAGATTTTAAGTCCTTATATCAATTGAATAGAAATAAAAGAGCCGTATCGGAATCAGATTACACTTCTGAAACCGGGAATGCATATGGTCTGGATATCTTGATAAAATCAAATTGGGTTGACTGGAATTTATGGATTGGTTATTCACTGGGATTTGTCAACAGGGATGATGGCATTCAGACTTTTCCGGCGCTCTTTGACAGAAGACACAATGCAAATGTAGTTGTGGATTATCAGTTTGGAAGACGTAAGCTTTGGCAGGCAGGCATCAGATGGAATCTGGGATCAGGATTTGCTTTTACAAAGATCCAGGGATTTTTGGAGGACAATAAAATTCCCCATGGACTTGAAACGGTTTTTGGTACTGAAAATGCTCCAATAGGTGTAATCTATTCAGATAAAATCAATTCCGGACGTTTGCCTTATTACCACAGACTCGACATTTCACTGAAGAGAAAATTTCCTTTGACAAAGACTTCCTATTTTGAAGTCATTGCCGCTGTAACAAATGCTTACGACAGAAAGAATATATTTTATTTTAATGTTGTTGAAAACAGAAGAGTAAATCAACTTCCCATTTTGCCTTCAATGGTCGCATCATTTCATTTTTAATTCTTCACAGGATTTCAGATTGTTTTCGATTTCCTGAAGAGTGAATGCCTGTGTTTTCCACCAATTGGAATTGATATAATTTAAGATGTTGCAGATATCTATGGCACTCAGAATTTTTATTGCTGGCATTGTTTGATCAGAGAATCTGGCGTGTTTTGCATTTGTGCTATCAGGCCCGATACCATTGCGGATCCAGCAGGGAATATTGGATCTGTTTGCTTTAATGTAATCCAGATGCAATAAATTCGGGTACAAGGTACCAAATCCTTCTGCGCGATTTCCATGACAAGGTGCGCACTGGAATTCAAAAAGACTTTTTCCTTCCTTATAGGTTTCAGTAGAGTATTGACATGACATAATTAAAGAAAAAAGCAGAAAGGAAAAAACTGACTTATTTCTCATTCAGTAAAATTTCAACATCCTCAATGAATCGTTCAACATCTTGATCATTTGTTCCAAGGCAATATGACCGGATGTATGAGTTTTTATCAACTAAGAGCAACCATCCACTATGGTCGTATCCACCGGGGGCAGACGGATCTTCCAGGGCTATGCTCATATAGCTTTCAGAAATTCTTTTTACTTCTTCTTTAGTAGGAATGTGCAGAAGATGAAAGTGTTCATGTTGTATTCCCAGTTTTTCATAGTAGTTTTTCAATCTTGTCACACTATCTTTTCTGTAGTCTATGCTGAAGCATACATAATTGATGTCGTTATGGCTTTTAAAATGATCCGCTATTTTTAACATGCTTCTCATGGTTTTTGGGCAAATGGTAGGGCAGGAAGTGAAGAAAAAATCAGCGATGTGTATTTTGCCTTGCAAACCTGCGTTACTAATGGTATTGTTAAACTGATCCGTTAAAGTAAATTCCGGAATCTGTGCGTATAGAGTATCTCCATTTTCAACATGTCTGAGTCCGAGGATGGGTAGTTTTTTATCAGAACAAGAAATCAGTCCCATTAAAAATAATAAGAAGATTGGTGTTAAATACAGGATTCGGTTCATTGAATACATTTATTGGTGTTTGACTGTGTTTGTTATTCGGCCATCTTGCATGGTATAAGAAATATCAGTCCTTGAAGCAATGTTGGGATCATGGGTGACAATAACTATAGTCATATTCAATTCATGGCGTAAAGTCAAGATCAGGTTTAAAACATGAGCAGCGTTTTCATGATCGAGATTTCCGGTAGGTTCATCCGCCAGAAGGATTTTAGGATTATTGATTAATGCTCTTGCCAATGCGACGCGCTGTTGTTCTCCACCAGAAAGTTGACCTGGCTTTTGATCAAGTCTTGGTTCCATGCCGAGTTTGGATAATAGTATTTTTGCATTTTGAATGACTTCATTTTCTTTTCTTCCGGCAATATATCCGGGAATGCAAACGTTTTCCAAGGCTGTAAATTCAGGCAGGAGGTGATGAAACTGGAATATAAAGCCCAATTCTTTATTTCGAAACAATGCAAGTTCTTTAGGGGATTTTTTGGAATAGTTCACTCCGTCTATGATGATTTCTCCGGAATCTGCTTTGTCAAGTGTACCAATGATATGAAGTAAAGTACTTTTTCCGGCGCCCGATGCTCCAAGAATGCTGATAATCCGCCCTTTTTCTACAAATAAATCAATTCCTTTAAGTACCTGCAGCTGGGGATATGACTTTTTAATATTTATACATTCAATCATTTATGTATTGATTTATTAAATATGCTTGAAAACTAAATATTTTGTAAAGTTAAATGAAGTGTTGATGAAATAAAAAATAAGAGATCATAGTTACATAATGTATTATTAACAAAAGATTATATAAAACAACTTTACTTTTGTGGGTTTTTAAACACAAAGTATTGTGATTGTTTTGCTTCTATGAAAATATTGCAATTATGTAAGAAATTTCCGTACCCTGCCAAAGATGGTGAAGCAATTGCTGTGTTGCATATGAGTAAGGCATTGACCGCAAATGGTTGTGAGGTAAGCTTACTTGCAATGAACACTTCAAGACATTTTGTAAATCTGCAAAAAGGTCTTCCTTCGGAATTAAATTATTATAAAGAAGTACAATACGTTTCTGTTGACAATCGCATACGCTGGATTGATGCATTTAAAAATTTGTTTAGAAAAGAATCCTATCATATTTCAAGGTTTATTTCTGACGAATACAGCAATCAGTTAATTAAGTTGCTGCAAAAAAACACTTTTGATGTAATTCAACTGGAGACCTTATACCTTGCTCCGTTCTTGCCAGTTATCAAAAAGTATTCAAATGCCTTGATTGTGTTGAGAGCCCATAATATTGAACATGAAATATGGAGTCGAATCGCAAGTCAGGTTAAATTCATTCCAAAAAAATTATATCTGCATTATCTGAGCAGCAAGTTGAAGAAATTTGAAATCAACACATTGAATGATTGTGATTTCCTTGTAGCAATTACCGAGCGTGATCTCACGCATTTTAAATCATTGGGTTATAAAAATGGTTGTGTTGCTTCTCCGGTTGGTTTCGATCTCAGTCAATACAACCCGGACTATTCTGCTTTTTCAAAACCCATGACCATTTCCTTTCTGGGCTCGTTGGACTGGATGCCCAACATTGAAGCAGTGCGATGGTTTTTATCTGAAGTTTGGCCGCAGGTCAATAAGAGATTTCCTGAATTGGAGTTTCATTTTGCAGGTAGGAATGCACCAGGAGATCTGGCCAACATTAAAATTCCGCAAGTGTATTATCATCCTGAGGTAGTCGATGCAAAACAGTTTATGTTGAATTATCCGGTACTCATAGTTCCGATATTTGCCGGTTCAGGCATTCGTGTAAAGATACTTGAAGCGATGGCACTGGGCAGAGTAGTCATTACCACATCAATCGGACTTGAAGGAATTCCAGCGCGTCACAAAGAACAGGTTATCCTGGCAAATTCAGTAGAAGACTTTCTCGACAGCATTCAACAATGTTATAATCAATACCCTAAAATCATCAAGATTGGACAAAATGCCCATCATTTCGTAAGTAATCATTTCGACAGTTCAAAATTGGCAGGTAAACTCATACATGCCTACAAAAAAGTTTTAAATTCGCACACCCATTAATAGAGGTGTTGCCGGATGATTCTGTTTGTAGAAATTATTGTTATTAGTTCCGTATTGTTTCTCTTGCATTCTTATTTATTCTATCCTGTACATCTTTATGTTCTTACAATATTAAAGAAGAAGAAACTCGAAGAAGTATGGATTCAAACTTCTGAGCTTCCAATCGTATCCGTAATCATTTCGGTTTACAATGAATCTAACATCATCGTCCAAAAATTAAAATCGGTGTTGGACTCGGATTATCCTGAACATTTAATTCAAATATTTGTCGGATCAGATGCTTCTACTGATGAATCCAATGAACTCATCAAGCAATTAGCAGTTGCGGATTCTAGAATAAACTTTTATCCTTATAATCAGCGAAGGGGAAAAGCATTGGTTATAAATGACCTGGTTGAAGAAGCTTTTAAAAAAAGAATGCAGTCTGAAAATCACATTCTCTTGTTTACGGATGCGAATGTTATCCTGGCCAGAAAAACTCTTATCCATTTATGTAGACATTTTGTGGATTCAAAACTTGCATTGGTGGATTCAAAAATAATCCCCACTAATTTAAAATCAATTGGAATTTCTTATTCAGAGAATCAATACATGAGTCTTGAAATCAGAATAAAGCATATGGAAGGTGAAATCTGGGGATCAATGATGGGTGCATTTGGTGGTTGTTTTGCATTGAGATCCACATTTTTTGAAAAAGTACCTTCCCGTTTTTTGGTGGATGATTTTTACATTTCAATGTGTGCCTTGAATAAGGGAGGTCTTTGTAAAAGTGATTTGGATGCCATTTGCTATGAAGGAACCACTGATCATCTTAGAGAAGAATTTAAAAGAAAGGCTAGGATTTCTGCCGGAAACTTCCAAAACCTGAATGTCTTCTATAAATTGTTATTCAGAAAACCGGCAGTTGTCGCTTATGCTTTTTTTTCACATAAAGTTTTGAGATGGCTCGGCCCTTTGTTCATTCTATTAATTTGTGCCGGGCTGTCTGTACTTACCTTTTATAAACCTGAACATTATTCCATTTACCTGTTTTTGGCAGGATTTATCATCTTTATGTTGCCTTTAATGGATTACATACTGAGTACTGTCGGAATTCATATCAAGGTACTTCGAGGCATTCGGTATTTTATGGCAATGAACATTGCTTTACTAATTGGGTTTATCAAATATGTAAAAGGAATTCAAAAGAGTTCCTGGGAACCTCCAAAACGAAGTTTATTATAAATGATCAAGTTTAATACCATTGAAGAAGCCATTCAAGATTTTCGTCTTGGTAAAATAATTATTGTCGTTGACAATGAAGACCGGGAGAATGAGGGAGACTTTATTTGTGCTGCTGAAACCATTACTCCTGAAATTGTCAATTTTATGATTACTGAAGGTCGGGGATTGATTTGTGCGCCATTGGATGAAAGGCGAGCTGATGAACTGAACCTTCCTTTAATGGTCAGAAACAATACCTCACTTCATGAAACTGCATTTACGGTTTCTGTGGATCTGATCGGACATGGTTGCTCCACGGGGATTTCTACATTTGACAGAGCATTAACCATTAAAGCGCTGGCAAATCAGGAATTCAGTGCAATGGATTTTGCTAGGCCGGGACATATTTTTCCTTTACGTGCCAAATCAGGAGGTGTGTTGCAACGAACCGGTCATACTGAAGCTGTTGTCGATCTTGCCAAGCTGGCCGGAATGAAGCCTGCAGGAGCTCTTGTTGAAATTCTGAATGAAGACGGTACCATGTCTAGGCTGCCCCAATTGGTTGTAAAAGCGGAAAAATTCGGATTAAAAATGATTTCTATCAATGATCTGGTGGAATACCGCTTACGAAGTGAGCGCCTGGTAACTATTGAAAAATCATTGAATAAAAACATTCGCGGAACTGATTTTAAACTGATTCAATACAGACAATTAAACAACGGTGATTTGCATGTTGCTTTTGTGAAAGGAGCGATTGATTCTAACAAAGAAGCTTTGGTAAGGGTGCAACATTCAGATACATTCTCAGAACTTATAGACAACATTGTCAATGATGGAAATTCAATATTATCCAAATCCTTAGATATTATAAAGAATTCTGAATGTGGTGTTTTGTTAATTCTCACCCAAACCAGCAGGGACTCAGATCCCTTTAATAAAATAGAAAATCTTATACAAAAGGAAATCAATAAATCCGAACAAATACAACGAGAAATCGGTATTGGAGCACAAATACTTCATGACCTTGGAGTACATAAAATGAAGATCATTTCAAACAATCCAAGAAAGACCATCGCACTCCAGGGCTATGGACTTGAAATCATAGGATATCACCCTATATGAATTTTGCTTAAAATGTGGGACAAATAAAACCCGCATTATCGTAGTTTCCAATCAGAGACAAACTGATTTCAAATGAATGGGTAGCATCACTGTATTTAACAGCGTCCTTAATGCCAATGTCATAATGCAACCCAATGAGAAAATTTTTGATTTCAAATCCGAGATTTAAACCTAAATCTGCAGGTATGTAGGAATTGAGATTTTTTACAACCCTGGTGCTTACTCCCGCATGAAATGCAGTTTGATTTAAAGTGTAAAATGATTTACGAATAGATATTCCTGCATTCAAAAGTTGATGGGGACTTTGGACGGAAAATAATAATTTAGGGTAAATATCCAGAGATGAACTGGAGTGATAAATTAAATTGAGAATCGCAGTAATTTTACTTGCGGCTTTAATTGACTTGGTTCCTGTATAGTCGCTGTTGTCGTAATCTTTATAGAATGACAAGTCCGGTTTGAAAATATAATGCATTGCCAATCCTGATTGCAAGCGCCATTTACTTCCAAAAGCAGTATTGTGTTGCAGTCCGAATTTAATCTCGGGCCTGGCATAAATATTCGGTGGTAGAAATTCCTGAGTTTGGCCATTGTATTTATTCAATCCATCAAACTGGTCCTCAAAATAAAGGTTATCATAGTTTACAGAACGTTGGGTGATTCCAAACCCCATACCTAAAGAGAGATAATTCTTACTGCTCTTCTCAAGCAATTTATGGTAAGAAATTAATAAAGCGATTTCATTACTGTTCCAATCAAATATTTGAGTACGGTCGGTAATAAAATATACTCCGGCTCCAAAATAATCGCCCTGGTAATCCTGGAATTTCAAATCAAATTTTATATCTCCTAAAATGCAAAAACTCGTGATCGGAAGATCCTGAAAGCCTATCCATTGACTGCGGTGTAAAGCACTTACGCGAAAATTGCCATTAAATGCGGAGGTAAAAGCCGGATTATAATAAGGTGCAACCGAATTAAATTGAGAAAAGCTGACATCCTGAGCATGCATTGCACAGATGCCCGCAAAAAAGAAAACTAAAAATTTAACTCTCATCAACATGTTAATAAACATTTCGGTTGCAAGATAGAATTAAATTGCAATATGATTACTTTTACCGCGTGATTTTGAAACTGATTATACCGGTACTGGCTGTACGAAAGGAGGCCTCGCATAAATCTGAAATGATTAATCAGATCTTGTTTGGAGAAGGCGTGAAAATACTCGAGCAATCAGGTGATTGGGCTTATGTAAAAACAGAACATGACAATTATATGGGATGGGTAGAGTATAAGTCATTTTACTTTAGGGATGAATCAATGAAGATTCTGAATGCCATCATTTCAAGTTTTTATGCCGAAGTGCTATTTGAAAATAAAAAATTGCATATTCCTTTTGGATCATACTTCAATAGTTCTGAAAATATTTTAATAAATGGAAATTGCATTGCCAAGTGTAATGCGGAAGAAGCCATGCAACTTATCCAATCGCAATTGCTGGGATCGCCTTATTTATGGGGTGGGAGAACGGGCTTTGGAATTGATTGCTCAGGATTAACCCAACTCTTTTTCAGGTTGCGTGGTATTGAAATTCCTCGGGATGCTCATTTGCAAGCTACTATTGGAGATGATCTATTTTTAAGTCAGGTGGAGTTGGGTGATTTATTATTTTTTAGCAATGCGGAACATAAAATAGTCCATGTTGGAATTGGCATTGATCATAAGTACATTCTTCATGCTTCCGGTAATGTCCGTATCGATGAATATGATTCTAAAGGAATAATAAACCGAGAATCCAAAACCTATACTCACACTTTCGCTATGGCAAAGCGTATCACAGGGCTCTGATGATATCGTATTTTGTTATTACATGAAAATTTCCAACCTGATCTTTTGCGATGACCCCGGGTATCTTTTCAGAAAAATATTTATTGAGCGTGCTGAGTGGTGTTTCAAGAGAAACCATTGGCATTGGTTCCGACATGATCGATCTCGCAGATTTTTCCGGATTGTATAATGGATTCTCTATAATAAAATTTAAGACCACATTTTCAGAAATGGTACCAATGATTTTATCATTCTCCATCAACGGCAACTGAGAAATGTCATGGGTCTTCATCATGCTGAGTACATTTCTGATGCTTTCATCTGCAGAAACTGAATAAAATGTTTTATCTGTTTTGTTTTTAATCAAATCGGATACCAGGAGTTCTGTTTGAAGAAAACCCCGCTGCCGCATCCAATCATCATTGTAAATTTTACCAATGTACCGGCTACCGTGATCATGAAAAATCAACACCACGACATCATCTTTCTTTAATGTACTCTTTAGCTGCAACAAGCCTGCTAAAGCGGATCCTGCTGAATAACCCAACAATATGCCTTCTTCTCGGGCGAGTCTTCTTGCTGCCAATGCTCCATCTTTATCAGTAACTTTTTCGAAAAGATCTATGAGATCGAAATTGACATTTTTAGGCAGGATGTCCTCACCAATGCCTTCAGTAATGTATGGATAGATTTCTTTTTCATCAAAAATGCCGGTCTCTTTATATTTTTTAAACACCGAACCATAAGTGTCGATACCCCAAACTTTAATATTTGGATTTTTTTCTTTAAGAAATTTCGCAACACCTGAGATGGTACCTCCGGTTCCAACACCAACAACAAGATGGGTTATTTTACCATCAGTTTGTTTCCAGATTTCCGGACCGGTAGTTTCATAATGGGCAATTGTATTTGATGGGTTGTCGTATTGATTGCACCAAAAGGAATTTGGAATCTCCTTGCTTAATTTATCAGCAACGGAGTAATAAGATCTTGGATCTTCAGGACTTACATTTGTCGGGCAAACGATCACCTCAGCACCAAGTGCCTTAAGCATATCAATCTTTTCTTTGGACTGCTTATCTGAAGTGGTAAAAATGCATTTATATCCTTTCACGCAGGAAACAAGGGCTAATCCCATTCCGGTGTTTCCACTGGTACATTCTATTATGGTTCCTCCGGGTTTGATCTTGCCTGACTTTTCAGCATCTTCAACCATTTTTATTGCCATCCTGTCCTTGATGGAATGTCCCGGATTGAAAGTTTCTACTTTGGCTAAAACCAAAGCCTGAATATCGTCTATTACTTTATTTAATTTGATTAATGGAGTATTCCCGACGGTCTCCAGAATATTGTTATAATAGTTCATTCTAAATTTTTCGCAAAGCTAATTGAAATCTTACCGGTACCGAATACTTACAAAGAATCTTTTATCCACAGCACCCAGCATCCGGGCGGTTTCAGCAGACACAATGATCTGCACATCGCGTTCATAAATTGGTGGTATTCTGCCGATCACCTTTGCATACACTTTGCGATTTGTTATGGGATTTTCGATTTCAATCTGCGAATCCATTGCAGCCGTATTGTGAAGTGCAAAGAGTCTGCCCGATCCTGGAAGATCATATTGACTAATGGCTACACCTCTTGATTGTTTTGTCAGTAATTCGGATTCTATAAATTCTTTTTGTGGTGGTTCATTAAGTGAGAAGAGTTGATTTTGTTCTATTAAGTGAGGTGAACTATTCAAAGGATAATATCCTAATAATAACACGGAACCTTCATGTATGGTAGTGTTTTTGATTTTGTTCAATTGCAGCAATTTTTTTATATCGATTTCGAATTTCCGTTTAGCGATATGAAAAAGGGATTCACTTTTTTTAACTTGATAATACAGGGCACATGATGAATCGGGAAATTGTTTTTTTTCGAATTGAATATTGAGCTTATTGACCGGAATTTTCAAAATATCATTTTCCATAAGTGCTTTTCCTTGAAGGGCATGATTATACATCATCATGTTGTCAGGATTTACCCGGAAGGTTTTGGATATATGATACAAAGTCTGCTTTTTGTTTACTTTGTAATAGCAATAGCTTAGGTTAGCGGCATCTGTATCAGCAAAGAGGCTATCCTGAATGCTTTGAGCTTGAGCGATTTGATGGCCACTGAATGATAAGGCTAAAGTGCTGTAAATTAATGTCTTAATGCGCATAAATCGTTTAAATATAGGTACAAATATATTACATAATATCTTAATATATTATTAAATAATGGGTGATTCTAGAGTTCTTGGGATGATTCCGGCGAGATTTGATTCGGTCAGACTGCCGGGTAAAATGTTAAAGGAAATCAGGGGAAAGTCGATGTTGCAGAGAGTTTATGAACAATGCTTGAAAGCCAAGTCGCTGCAACGTGTGATGATCGTCACAGATCATCAATCCATTTTGGATCATGCAAAAACCTTTGGTGCGTCGACGCTATTGAGTAAAACCGTACATCATAGCGGCACTGACCGTATTGCTGAATTTGCGGAATCCATTCAGGATTGCTCAAGAATAATTAATATACAAGGAGATGAACCTTTTATCGATCCTGCGAATATTGATCTTTTAGTTAATCTCATGATTGAAAAGAACAGTGAAATTGCAACTTTGGCCATTGAACAAGATCGTTCATCCAATTATGGAAATCCAAATGTGGTGAAAGTCGTGACGGATAAAGATGGCAACGCGATGTACTTTAGCCGTGCTGGAATACCTTTTTTAAGAGATCCCGGTACCAACAACCATTTTCATTGGAAAAAACACATAGGGGTATATGGATTTAAACGTGAAGTCCTTTTGAAAATCACTCAATTGCCACCGTCTGCATTGGAATTAACAGAACGTCTTGAACAACTGAGATGGTTGGAAAATGGATACAAAATTCAGGTAGGATTTGTATCTCATCACGAGAATGGAATAGACACAGCGGAGGATCTCATGGCTGCAATACGATATGCAACGGATAATAATCTCTAGACGATTATTGAATTTCGAGAAAACCACTATGAAAATGAAATGGGAGCAATGCTCTCAATGAAGAGAACACATTAACGGAGTCTTTTAAATTGCCAAGCAGCAATTCAATATTGTTTCCATTTTGAATTTCAAATTCAGCCATGACTTGTCTGCAGAGTCCACATGGTGCCGGAGAATCCAGTTCTGGATGTGTATTAGAAAACAACGAAATGGCCATTTTTAAAATAGCCGGCTTGGTTGCCAGATTTCCATAAGAATACAGCACAGCTCTTTCTGCGCATACACCGCATGGATAAGAAGCATTTTCCTGATTGCAACCCGTCATGATGTTATGATTTTCTAATAAGATGGCGGCACCTACCTGGAATTTAGAGTAGGGAGCATAAGCCAAAGATGCCGCTTGCATTGCGGATTCGATCAATTGTATTTGGAGCTTATCGAGTTGATGATCATTGTGGTGCACTCTGTATTGAATGGAAATATTTTTTTCAATCATGTATTATTGATTAATGGTGAAATCAAGTTTTTGAAATCTGACTCACAAGCTACACACAATGGCAAACCCTTCAACCCGGAATATTTTAACTTCAAACTTCATTGCAAAATAATCATATTCAGTAAAATTAATATCCGGAATCTGTTTTTGGCTTAATGGAATTATGCTTGATATCCATGAATGAAATTCGTTTCTGAGTTTTTGAATGTTCTTGAGGTCTGTATTAAAGTACCGGATTCCTTGTGATGCTTTCAATTTCTTTTCGGATATTTCCGAACTAAATAAGTTGTTTTTGAAAAGCATTTCATTTTGTTTAAGATCATTAAACAGGAAAGAACTATTGGTTTGCACGAAAGCGAAATCAAGACGCGTACAACCCATTAGATAAAAAATGAAGAGGATTCTAAACAAAAAATAATTTCAATATGGAAAAAGCACTTCAACATGAAATTTTTTTAGTGCATCGTGTATTCCAAATCATATTATAATTAATTATAATATATACTATGAAGAGACAAGAATTGTGCCAATTACTAGAATTTGAGTTGGCTTCAAATTTTAATAAATTGGAAATCAAAAATATCTGTAACTATTGTTGGGTGTCCATTTCGGGAAATGACAAACTGATGAAACTTACACCAGAGCAAATAATTCAAGAGGCTGAATTTATGTCGTACCTGCAAAAATTAAAATCGGGCATTCCGGTTCAATATGTGTTCAATACTTCATGTTTTTACGGAATTGATTTAGAAGTAAATTCTGATGTTCTCATTCCAAGATCGGAAACTGAAGAATTAGTTTCCTGGATTTTGAATGATTATAAATTATCAAAGCCAATTCATGTATTGGATATCGGTACAGGAAGTGGATGCATTTCAATCGCGCTTAAGAAGCACAAGCCTGATTGGAAGGTCACAGCAATCGATATTTCTGAGAGAGCACTGGAGCTTGCACGCAGAAATGCATTGAAGTATCAATTGGAAATTGACTTTATTCAAACTGATTTTATAAAGAGCAAGAATGAATTAAAAGACTCCTATGATTTGATCGTCTCCAATCCGCCTTATGTTTCAAGAAATGAATTGCATTTGCTTGATAAAACTGTATTAGAACATGAGCCCGCAATAGCATTGTTTCCAAATGGTGAAGACCCATTCATCTTTTATAAAGAAACTGCAGCATGGGCATCACAACATCTGAAGAATACAGCTGCCCTGTATTTCGAATTGAATGAGTTTTTCGCTGATGAAATCAGAACTATTTTTCTAAACTCAGGATTTGGTAATGTTCAATTTCGAGAAGACATGCAGGGAAAAAAGAGAATGATTAAAGTTCAATTTTAATCAACGGAGAATTACGATTCGATTTCTATTGAGTTTAGAATGATCAGTGATTACAAAATATACTCCGGATTGAAGTGAATTTATCTTGAATTCATTATTTTGTTTGCGTAAAGTAAACCGTTTGCCTTCTATGTTGACAAGAGTTAACGAGTTAATACAATCGAGGGATTCCGGGAGTATTATATAATCGTCTTTCAATAAAAGATTCCATTGGCTGATGCCCAATGTTTCCGTATTGGTGACAACCGTCTTATCCAACAAAGCGCAACGAAATGCACCAAAACCATGTGTAAATAAAAAGAGTTTGTCTTCAAGCGGGGAATACTTAATATCATAAACCGGAATCAAGTCATAAGGGTGAGCGTTGTAAGAGTGCCACGTTTTTCCTTTATCAAAACTTACATACAGTCCAAATTCACTTCCGATGTAAATAATATCATTGTCTTTAGGGTCTACCAGGATGGAATGCATTGGAACCTCAGGCAATCCTTTATTTTCAGAAAAAAACCATGAATTTCCACTGTCGTTACTATACATAAATCCAGCTTTTGAAAAACCTCCTAATGCCAGGTATAATGTATTTGAATTGGAAGGATCCATAGCAATATCTCTTATGAATCGCTCAGGTATACCATTATCTTTTAATTGCAATCCAGATCCACCATCATTTAAATGGTATAATCTACTTTCTCCGGTTTGAGGATTTAAAGTACTCACATATAATGAATTTGAATGTGTGGCATCTGTTTCCAAAGCGACTATCGATTCGTTTTGGTCTGGGAGTCGCGTTGTGTCCCAGGATTGACCGGCATCGTAGGAGATCAATAAATAGTGGCCTCCAGAAATTATTTTTTGGGGTTCTTGGGGATGTATGATGAATGGGGATACAAAGGAAGAAGATAAATTGGGTTTAATCAATTCTTTCCATTTGAATCCAAAGTCTGTACTCACATACAGGTTTTGGTATTGGGATGAAACATAGATCGTTGAGTCGTTTATCGGATCAAAGGCGTTAAACGTACCATCGGCCTGATGAAAATTAGTCCAGGAATTGGAATTAAAATATAGGGCTGACTTGTTGTCTTGCAATCCTCCAATCACATGCTTTGATTTTTTGGAAATGTTTCCTGTATAAAATTGAGCGCTTAAATAACCCTGATTGCAGGAAAACATCGTGCGTCCAAAATCATTGGATCTGTATAAGCCTCTGTAGCGATGTAAATTTTATTGGGGTCTTTAGGGTTGCTTACAATGTCATGCATATCAGCATGGATTCTTATTTTCCAATAGAGTAAATTAAAAATCTGATTCCCTGTTCCTGTGGTATCCAAATACAAATCTACACCTCCGATAATCATCCTGCTTGAGTCATCATCTTTTATATGAAAACACTTTGCATACCAACCCTGATGTTCGCTGACATCTTTTATCGGAATATAAAAATTGGAAGAATCAAATCCGTTTTTACTTCGAAGCATTCCAATGGTTTTAAAATCATCCGAATAAATTGCATAAACGCGTTTGGGATTTGATTTGTAATTCGCCAACATAATTCTTCCATGATATATGGTATCATTGCCAGTTTGTATCAGATTCCAGTGTACTCCATCATCAATGGATTTATAAACGCCATAATGCGTATTGTTTATTCCCCCGATGCCAGCATAAAGAATATTAGGCTCCTGATGATCCATCATCATATCCATTACAAGAGGCATGTCTAATACATGGTTCCAATTCGTTCCTCCGTCAGTAGATTTGTATACTCCTGAATTCGTTGCGGCAAAAATGATCTCAGGATGAATAGGATGAATGATAATTTTCCATACCGCCGTTTGATTGTTTCCCGACCAATCCATAACAAGCTGCCAGTGCAATCCCCCGTCTGTTGATTTTAATATACCGATTCCTTTGGAGCCCCGAAGAGTCCTGGTTTGAATTCCTCCATCACTTCCTGCAAGATTGTAGATTTCTCCTGTACCAATATAAATAACTTGTGGATTGTCTTCCTGTATGGCAATTGAAGAAACCGAAATAACAGGATATCCCGTTGCAACGTATTGCCAGGCATTCGCACCCAATCCTCCTGAGTTGGATTTCCAAAGTCCGGCTCCTGCAGAACCCATCCACAATTGATTTGTATCCAGAGGATTCAAGGCAAGACATAAGGTGCGGCCGGCAATGTTGGACGGTCCGATGGATTCCCAATTCGGCAACGACCTATACAGACTTTGATGATTTTCTTGATTTCTGCTTTTTAGAAATTCTCTATAGTAATTTGAAGTATTGGTATTATCGTATGGGAAATCTTCTATCAAATTTTTAAATAAGAAATATTCAAAACTTTCTTCTTTATTTTGTTCATCTGCTTTTACAATAAGTGATTTATTTGAATTTCCTGAATCATGATCATTACAGGACGAAATAAATACCAAGAAAAAAAATGCACAAATTAAAATTGAGCTCAAAAGGTTTCGCATCAGCCACCGCTTCTTTTTGTATTCTTGTATCCTTTCTCGATTAGAATCCTGATTATTTTTTCGACCTGGTCTCCCTGAATTAATATTTCTCCATCCTTCACGGAGCCGCCTAATCCACATTTTTGCTTAATAAACTTACAGAGTTCTTCGAGAGCTTCCTGATTTTCCTCGAGACCATAAATTCTGCTTACCGATTTGCCGGCTTTAAGTTTTGTGTACAATTGAACGCGTACTTTTTGCTTGGTTTTTGATACATCTTCTGACACAGTAAGTTGCTCCTCCGGTTTATAATCCTTATTAGTGGAATAAGCCAGAGATAATCCCTGGAGAGAATCGAATACTTTTTTCTTCATGACTTAGATGGTATCAATTGAACTTCCTCCCAGGTTTTTTTTGAGTTGAATGTCCATAATTCTATGTGCAATTTCAGCTGTAGATTCATTAAATTTATGAATGGCATGTTCTATTTTATCCTTTTCTCCGGATTGCAAACATAAAGCAATTTCATGCATTGCGGTTTCAATGATTTGAATTTCTTTTTCTTTGAGCAACTCTTTATTTTGTTCTAAAAACTTTTGAGCATTTGCCAGAATATAATTGGATTCATTAGTGAGTTCGATAATGGCTTTCTTCTTCATATCAACTTCGGCAAACAAGGTCGATTCTTTAAGCCTTTTTGCTACTTCCTGCTCACTGAGCTTGTGTGGAGACCTTATTTCAATGGATTGTTGAATTCCGGATCTGAGTTCCTTTGCAGTCACGGATAATATTCCATCCGCGTCGATGCTGAATTTAACTTCAATTTTTGGTAAACCGGCGGCCATTGGAGGTAAATCGTGCAAGATGAATTCTGCAAGCCTGATATTGTCTGAGACCAATTCGCGCTCACCCTGATAGACCGATATTTTAAGATTGCGTTGCCCATCTTTAGAGGTCGTATAATTTCTGGCGAGTTGTAATGGGATTTTAGAATTTCTCGGAATGATGGTATCCATCAATCCTCCAAGGGTTTCTATGCCCAATGATAATGGAGCAATATCCAGAAGCAACAAATCGGTCCTGTTGCCTGCCAATATATCGGCTTGAATGGCCGCACCCAGAGCAACCACCTCGTCCGGGTTTATGTAATCATTTATTGGCCGGTTAAACGCAGTGGTTAATTTCTCTTTGACTAAGGCAAGTCTTGTTGAGCCACCTACTAAAATGATTTCATCAATTTCAGCTGCATTTAATAAACTGTCTTTTAATGCTTGAAGACAACATGTGATTGTTTTATCAACAATTGGTTCCGCGAGTTTATTCAGTTGATCTTTGTTCAGATCCAGTTTTAAATGGTGATACAAAACAGAACTCGTTTTGCTTTCTGAAAGGTATTTCTTTGATTGTTCAGCTAACAGACGCAGTTCATTGAGATTTTGTTCTGAAGAATTGAGATTTAGGGTTTGGATCCAGAATTGAACGATGGCCATATCAATGTCATCACCCCCAAGAAAATTATCTCCCTGGGTTGCGATAACTTCAAAGATTCCATTTTCAATTCTGAGTATTGAAACATCAAATGTGCCTCCTCCAAAATCATAAACCATTACTTTTTTATGATCATCTGGTTTTAAACCGATGCCATAAGCCATGCTGGCCGCAGTAGGTTCATTAATTATTCTCAACACATCAAGACCCGCCAATATTCCGGCGTCCCTGGTGGCTTGTCTTTGATTATCGCTGAAGTAGGCAGGGACTGTGATAACTGCCTGATGAATTTCTGATTGAAGTATTTTTTCCGCCTGGTCCTTTAGTTCTTTGAGAATAACAGCAGACAATTCAATTGCAGAATATGTTTGTTGATTGATCCTGAATTTTACCAATTCGTCAGGAGAATCTACTTCAATAGGATAAGCTAAAAGCTGACGTTTATCTTTTATCTCATCATTCGTTCTGCCCATCAATCTTTTTATAGAATATAAACTCTTTTCCGGATGATCAATCATCTTTTGCTTTGCAGGTGCACCAACGAGAATGCGGTCACCTTCGAAAAAAAGTATTGAAGGAATGATACCTGATTGATGCTCTCCAACCGGAATGATTCTAGGCTGACCGTTTTCGACATAACCAATTAGGCTGTTGGTGGTACCCAGATCGATTCCAACAATTTTTTCCTTTTTCGTTTTTAGGCTACCCGTCCTGAAATCAATGCTAATTTTACCCATGTATTGTGGAATGATTGCAATTAAACCGAATGATAGTACATTTGTTTAGCCTTCCATGAAAAACCAACACAAAAATAAAGCTGCAATTTTATTTATCGTGCTTTCGGCTGTTTTTATCACAAATGCCTTAATAGCTGAATTTATTGGTGTTAAGATCTTTTCACTGGAAAAAACATTCGGTTATCAACCCGTATCAATTACCTTATTTGGCAATTCCAATCTTTCTTTTCAATTAACAGCAGGAGTCCTGATCTGGCCAATTGTCTTTGTGCTAACAGATATTATCAATGAGTATTTTGGACGGAAAGGCGTAATCCGGTTATCTTATTTAGCGATGTTCATGATCGGTTATGCTTTTATCTTTATTTTCCTAGCCATCAAGCTTGTACCGGCTGATTTCTGGCCTACATCGCATTTAGATTATTTAAATGATGAAAGTAAGAAACTTGCCTTGTCAAAGGAAGTAAGCAATTACAATACAGCATTTGGATTGGTCTTTGGTCAGGGTTTAAAGATTATTATTGCATCCATTACTGCATTTATTATTGGTCAGATTCTCGATGCTTTAATTTTCTACAGAATAAAATTAATGACGGGCGAAAAGAGAATCTGGTTGCGATCTACAGGTTCCACGCTGATCTCTCAATTTTTTGACAGCTACATTGTTTTATTTATAGCATTTTATTTTGGTGCGAATTGGCCCTTATCCACTGTTTTAGCCATTGGGACAATGAATTATTTTTACAAAGTATTCATGGCTTTCTTATTGATTCCTTTAATCTATTTTATTCATTGGCTGATCAAATGGTATCTTGGTCATGAATTGAGTAATTTTATCAGGCAAAAAGCCATGAATTAAATTTCCATATTTTCGCAACGCATGTCAAAGCAACTTACAGATAGCTTAATTATGATCAGGCCCAGATCATTTGGTTTTAATCCGGAGACTGAATCCAGTAACAAATTTCAAAAGAGATTGCCTAATCTTGAAGAAAAACAGATCCGAACTCAGGCCATTAAAGAATTTGATGAAATGGTTGATCAATTAAGAGCTCTTGATGTAGAGGTCATCGTCTTTGATGATCTTGAAGATACCGTATTGCCGGATTCCATTTTCCCAAACAATTGGATCAGCACGCATTCGGATGGATCGATATATACATATCCGATGTTTGCTCCGGTGAGAAGAAAAGAGCGCAGAGAGGATATTATTGATTCAATAAGTGCGAATTTCAAAGTATTAAAACGCTACAGCCTTGAAGTCTTCGAAGTTCAGAATCAGTTCCTCGAAGGAACGGGGAGTCTTATACTCGACCGGGATCACAACATCGCATATGCATGTTTAAGTCCAAGGACCGATGTCCGTGTTCTTCACAAGTTTTCTTTATTGAGCGGATATCGTATAGTATATTTTAAAGCGGCTGATCAGAATGGATTTGAAATTTATCATACCAATGTTTTGATGGCTTTGGGTCATGATTTCG
>JBGAWX010000239.1:0-5249 GCA_044227375.1 Saprospiraceae bacterium | reverse complement strand
TTTACAACCGGATATGCAATGATGTTTCCTTTGGCAGATAAGGGATTCGCTTATGATGAAGAATGTCAGGTTGTCAGAGGTTCATATGATCCTAATGAAAAAGAAGGATTTCCATTGGGCTTCGGATTTTCAAATCTAATAAAACCTAATACGGAATTAGAATATATCATAAGATTCCAAAATACAGGGACGGATACTGCCTTTACCGTATTGGTTGAAGACTTTTTACCATCAGGACTTGATCCGAAATCAATACACGATGTGGTTTCCAGTCATGCCTATCAGATGGACCTGGTTGCAAGCAACAGGTTGCTGTTCAAATTTGATAACATTTTGTTGGTTGACAGCTTTACAAATGAATCTGCTTCGCATGGATTTGTTTCGTTCAAAATAAAACAGGAACCCAACAATTCTTTCGGAACCTTTATCGAAAATTCAGCAAATATTTATTTTGATTTTAATGCACCGGTATTGACCAATTTTGTATTTCATGAAGTCGGGGATGTAATCGGAGTGGTCTCATCAAAAAATATTGAAAAATCAGAATCCATATTCATCTATCCCAATCCGGGAACTTTTGAAACTACGTTTCAACTTGAATCTGATCTTTATGACAACTCAGTTTGGAATCTGTTTAATGATCAGGGACAAAACATATGCTCTGGAATTGTAAAAGGAAAATCAGTTAAACTACCTGCTGGAGTAAGTCTAAAAGGATTTTATCTCTTGGAAATAAAATCACAAAACAGGAAACCGTTAATAAAGAAAATAATATTGGACTGATTCGGTTTTTTGATTTAGATACAGGCTTATCAAGACTTTTTTTACTTTCGATTGTTGGTCAATCTCGGTAATGAATTACTGAATTAATAATTTTTCACATAAGTCATTCTTGTTCCTGGAGGACACATTGAAACAATACAAACCTGCCAGCAGCTGATCTTTATCCAATTCAATTCTATTGTTTTGAATCTTTTGACTTTGGATTAATTTTCCATTCAAATCAAATAGTTTGAATTGTGCTGTTTCAAGTTCATTGAAAAAGAATTCGATGACCATCTTATGGTCGGATTTATTGTCGTGGAGTTGATATTTAATTTTGCGATCCTGAGTTTCGTCTGTGGGAGTAGCCAAAAACCGGTTGTGAAAATTGAAACTATAGGATCAATATCACAAAATGAATTTGCATTGTAAGCCAGGACTCTCCAGTAATATCTGGATTGTGGAGAAAGGCTGGTGACGAGGTATTGGCTTACTTTGGTTTTAAATTGTTGTAATTTTAAATTAAAACTAGAATTCAAGGCAATTTCCAGAATATAATCTGTAGAAGTAATTTACCTTGATGTAATCTCTTTCTGGAGATAAATAGTCAAACAACATAGCTTGTTTTTGTTGATTGGTAAATGTATCAAAGCAAATAGCAATGTATGATGAGATAGCCATCGGGTTTTTAATATTTGGATCCAGGTTTACTCCATCAGGATCTTTGGCACAACCCTGATAAACACAAGGATTTATTGAAGCATTATTAAACTCCGAATAGTCAGCTGGTGTATCACAGAATCCATCGCCAGCATAACTACAAATTAAATTTCCAATACTATCTTTTTTAGTTCTTGAGACATACTCAACGGGCTTCCCAAAGGGTGACTGATCAATGGTTTTTTTGAGGCAATTATATTCAAGCCACAGACCACAGGTATGACCTAAACTAAGAAAATGTCCCAGGTTATGACAAAGTGCCCTTGAATCTTCGATTATTCCTAAGTAATTAAAGGTGATATAATCATGAATGAAATTATAAATGCCTAACGAAGATTTATTTACATCATCACCAATGAAAATATTGATTGCATCTTGTTTTGATTTTACCAGATCATCCAAAAGTTTTTTTCCCTCATTATTAGGATGTTCATGAATAAGAGTATTATTTATGGATTCATCAATTTCCTTTATATAAAATATCATCGAATGGTCGCCGATACAATCATTTGTTCTACAAAAGAATTTAAATAGATTGTAATAATCCTGATACCTGCCAGTACCGTCGCTCTTTGCAGTAAGAAAAAATCGCACCGGAATATAAATCGAAGCACCAGTCCTTGTTTGCAACGTTTTTTGAAATAGTGCACGATTGGATAACATGCGTTGCTTCATGATTTCCTGGATCTCCGGGGAAAGATTACAAATGCTATTGGACTGGGCCAACACAGTTTGCAGGCTGGTTGCAAATAATGCAAATACAAAGCAAATTAGTCTAGGCATAATGTGGAATGTTAAAATATGGAAACGAATATAATGCTAAAATGTAACATTAAGGAAAATAAATTATCCACGCTTTGGAATTCATAATTATTATTTGATAATTCATTCAATGAATTGTGTTCTAGTATTTCAAAAATCCGGATTGTTAATAAGAGAATTCATAGGTATTGCTTAAAAAATGAATTCAAATTTATTTTTAAATTTGTTGACACTATTTGAATTATAAAATAATAGAACACCATGAAAATTCAGGAACAATTAATTGCAAAGAAAATTTATGTGATCAGAGGAAAACGTGTAATGCTATCTGCGGATCTGGCAGAATTATATGATGTTGAGACTAAAGTTTTAAACCAACAGGTCAAGAGAAATCTGAATAGGTTTCCTGCAAGGTATATGTTCAAACTAACTCTTGCAGAATACAGGAAAGTTTTAAGGTCACAATTTGTGACCTTAAACAGAGGCGAGCATTCAAAGTATACTCCCTTTGCATTTGCATAACATGGCATACTTATGTTATCCAGTGTGCTTAAAAGTGAGAGGGCAGAAAAAGTAAATATTGTAATTATCGATACCTTTGTAAGACTTAGAGAGCTGACCAAGAAACACCAAGATATTTTACAAAAAATTCAAGAATTAGAACATAATTTCTCGAAGCATGATCATCAAATTAAGGTGTTGTTTGAGCATCTAAAAAGTTTACTGGTTGAAAAAGAAATACAAATACATCAAGAGAGAAGAAGAAGAATAGGTTATAAAATAAATGAAGATTCTTAAATTTTTTCCATCATAATACGAAATCATTCGTACATTCGCAGCTTCTAAAAAATCTAATCATATGCGTTTTATTCATTCTTTGATCTTACTCCTTGTTTTTCAGCTATTAACAGCCCAGGAATCCCGCTTGCTCAGATTTCCAACCATCTCCAATGATGCGGTGGTCTTTAGCTATGCCGGCGATCTGTATACCGTTTCTCCAAATGGCGGTACCGCCCGCAAGCTCACCAGCCATATGGGTTATGAGTGCTTCGCACGGTTCTCACCTGATGGGAAGAACATCGCTTTTACCGGTCAGTACGATGGCAATTCCGAAATCTATCTCATCCCTGCTCAGGGAGGCGAACCCAAAAGACTCACTTATACCGCTACTTTAAATCGTGATGATGTTTCCGACCGCATGGGTCCGAATAATATCTGCATGACCTGGCGTGATAATGAAAACATCGTTTACCGCAGTCGTTGGAGAGATTTTAATGACTTTAAAGGACAGTTGTATTTAGCAAACATAAAAGGTGGACTTTCTGAGCAATTGCCATTGGATCATGGAGGATTTTGTTCATATTCTTCTGATAAAAGTAAAATGGCTTACAACTATACCTTTAGAGAATTCAGAACCTGGAAACGATATCGCGGAGGTCAGGCAGATGATATCCGCATTTTTGACTTCAATACAAAGCAAAGCACTAAGATCACTGAAAACGATGCTCAGGATATTTTCCCAATGTGGAGTGGTGATAAGATTTATTATTTATCAGATCGCGATGCACGCATGAATTTGTTTTGTTACGACCTCAAAACAAAGCAAACGAAAAAAATTACCGATTTTAAGGAGTTTGATTGCAAGTTTCCTTCCGGTAATGGTTCATGGATTGTATTTGAAAATGGAGGGTACATCTATAAATTGAATACCGCAACGGATAAATACGAAAAATTAAACATCAGCATTCTGGAAGATTTTGCAACTGGCAGAAATAAATATGTCAATGTAAAAGACAATATCGAAAACTGGGATATTGGTTCTGATGGGAATCGAGCGCTATTCGTCGCACGTGGTGACATTTTTACGGTTCCTGCAAAGAATGGTTCGATTCGCAATCTTACCAAAACTTCCGGATCTCACGAGCGCAGTGCCAGTTGGTCACCTAATGGCAAGTACATTGCCTACATCAGTGATGCAACCGGTGAAGACGAAGTGTACATGATGATGGCAGATGGAAGTGCAGCTCCAGTGCAATTGACAAAGAACAGTGATAATTACAAGTATGGGATTAAATGGTCACCTGACAGTAAGAATATTTTATACAGCGACCGCAAACAACGATTGTTTTATGTAGATGTGAATACCAAAGAGGCTACACAAATTCAATACAACGAAGTATTCGAAATTGGTGATTACAGCTGGTCACCTGATAGTAAATATGTTTGTTACACGAATCCTGAATTGAAAAATAATTCTGTAATCAATATTTATTCATTAGCAGATAAAAAGAATTATTCAATCACAGAGACCTGGTTTCAATCTTACAATCCGGTCTTTAGTTCCGATGGTAAATACATTTATTTTGTTTCTGAACGGACATTCAATCCAAGTTATAATAACCTGGAGTGGAATCACGCGTACTTTGATCTTGCAAAAATCTATTGTGTGCCATTGAGAAAAGATGTAAAAAATCCTTTCGAACCTAAATCAGATGAAGTCGTGGTCAAAGACTCCACCGATAAAAAAGACATGAAAAAGGATGATAAAAAAGAAGAAAAGAAAACAGCAGATGCACCAAAAGATTCAACCAAATCAGGAATTGATTTTGACGGAATTATTGAAAGGGTAGTTGAAATCCCGGGTTCAGCAGGTAATTATTTTGGAATCGAATCTACCGGAGATAAAATTTACTATTTCAAATCGTCTACACGTGAAAAAATGAAATTCATGATGTACGATTTGGTCGCTCAAAAGGAAACAGAACTGAGTTCAGACGTCAATGGATTTTCGTTTACGCCAGATGGTAAAAAAGTGATGGTCACTGCAAACGGAAATTATTACATCACAGACGCTCCAAATGCAAAAATGAATCTCGAAAACCCAATGAACCTTTCAGACATGAAAGCATGGATCGACAGAACAGCGGAATGGAATCAGATTTATAATGAATGTTGGAGGCAGATGCGCGATTTCTTTTACGCTCCAAATATGCATGGCGTAGATT
>JBGAWX010000238.1:0-5253 GCA_044227375.1 Saprospiraceae bacterium | reverse complement strand
AGAGGGATTTCCATCGAGAAAAGGCCCGGTGATATATGTGGGAATTCCATTGGTTGCAATATAGACAGAGCTTGCGGAATATTTAACAGATTGTACATTGGCCAGGACATTATCATTGATTGGTGTCGAGTTTCCTTTGACATAATGGCGACCCATGATGTTGCTGGTATTTTGTAGCCATTTTGTAATTGCAGGGTTTGTTTGAGCTAGCACAGGAAAGCTATAACATACGAGCGCGGTTAAAAATAAACTGATTTTCATATTTTTATATTCGATTGTAAGAGTTTTATTATTTGTTTAGACGACAGTTATTTGCATTTCCTTTGATGGGATTCCAATTTATTTATTTAAATGATCATTGGATTCAATATCGGTTTCAGCCTTAAGGTTTGATGATGAACTTAGTTATTCGATTCAGGATAATAAAGAGATCGCGGATATGAGAAATTTGGGTTAAATAGAAATTCTTTGTCTGTCAATGTCAGTAAGAATGAGATTAAATCAACTTTGTCATTCGAATTTAAGTGAATCGGGTTTTGTAATTTAGATGAAAGCGTGCTGCTGTGATGGATGCCATTCGTATAATGATTCAATACGTCTGATAATCTTTTGAAGCGGCCATCATGCATGTAGGGATAAGAAAATTCGACATTGCGAAGTGTAGGTACTTTAAATTTTGAAGAATCAGAAGCGACATGCGTTACTTTGACCCGGCCATAGTCATTAAGTGTTGTATCAATAGGCAAGCCGTTATTTTCAAATTGTCCGTTTGTAAATAAAGGTTCTTTATGACAGGATTCGCAATGCCGTTTAAATAATTCATAGCCTTTGAGTTCTTGTGAATTAAACGCTTCCTTGTTTAACATCACACGGTCATACTTTGAATTTGCACTGACTAATGTAAGCATAAATTGTGAAATGGCTTTTAAGGTATGTTCCCCGGTAATGATGCTGTCACGGAAAGCTTTGTAAAACAAATGAGGATAGATTGTTGAATGCTGCAATTTATAAACTACATGTTCAAGGCTCTCATTCATTTCGTCCGGATGAGTAATCGGAAACAGTGATTGCATGTCCAGATGATTGATCGCACCATCCCACATAAAAGTGGTATGCCAGGCAAGGTTTATCAATGTGGGTGCATTACGGGTTCCGATCCGGTCTTCTATTCCATGACTTAAAGCGTGATCAGCATGTGCAAATGCATTGTACTGTGAATGACAGCTTGCACAGGATATCATATTGTTTTGAGAAAGAACAGGATCATGAAACAGGGCACGACCCAGTTCGATTTTTTCACTGGCTAGTGGATTTTTACTAAAATCATATTTTGGTTTGGGCCAGTTTTTTGGCACCTTAAAAATAATTTGGTCTACCAGCATAAATGCAGAAGTCAGAAATGCAGAAAGCACAATGAATGTAATTTTGTTCATGGTTTTTGTACACTAAAACATTTCGACAATTTTTCGGAAAGCAAGACGGCGTCCTGACAAGGGGACATAATGTGATTTTGTTTAGCAAGGTCAACATCCATTAAAAAGGATTTCAAATCAAATTGTATATTAATCGCTACAGAATCCGGAACATTCATCAGGATGCGCTGTAGGGAGTTGAATGGATGTTGGTATCCACCGAGATGAAATTGAAATTCATGATTTCTTGTTTGACATAGATTGCTTTTGCCTTCTATTTTTACATTGATATATCCGCTTTGCCAAGTCCAGTACATGCCTCTTGTGGGATCAAGATCGCCACCTAAAGCTCCAGAGTTATTGGTGATGCTGTCAATTCCGAGGAAGAATCTGATTTGGTTGAAGTGAATCGAAGCAGGTATATTGAAGTTAAACCGGCAGCTCTCCGGATTAGCGACGTCCATCAAATGATAACTTTGGTTTTCATTCCATACTATTTTATGGTTCATCAAAAATTCAATCTGTGAAATATACCATCGCAGGGTTTCAACTTGGATGCTGTCTGAATTGCTTAAGGTATACTTGGAATTATTTAATTGTAGGATTTCATTACCAAAAACAGGAAAAAATGTGAGTGTCTGCTCATGAATCACCTGAGCACTTGATGAACAAGTGGAAATTATCAAATGAATAAGTAAGCAAGTTATCTTGGTTTTCATTTTTATTCTCCTTTAATGGGAGGATGGCCAAATAAGGAGGCAATCTCAGTAGTCAATTTTTCGAATGCTTGTTTCTGATTATCGCGGCAAATATTTTTTATGTCTAAGAAGTGCTTGTAATGTATGTTTTCAATATTCATTTGTATTGTGCACAGTTGACGGATTAAAGAATCTTTGATTGAGCCATTCAAGTCACTGTTTAAATTCGAATACAGCTGATTTTTTACCGTCATGATTTCAAGTTCGGATTTTTTGATTTCAGTTCTGTGATTTTGGATGAGTTTGTCATATTCCCTGACCTGGCCTTCGTCAAATTTCAATTTTTGAATAATTTCATTTCTTGGTCCCTCTCCTAAAGGATGAAGCGGTCGGTTGAACAAGATAAAGCAAACCAATGCAAGATTGGCAATTAATAAGGCACAGGATACTATGGTTAAAAACTTTAGCTTATTCATTTGTAGATTGAATTATGGGGTAACAAATTCATGGATTCGGGGATAGAGCTTTGTGGTTTGATGTTGGTGTTCGTATGAACCAAAGCCACAAAATTTAATGCCAATACGATTGTAAATGAAATACCCAGAGACCAGGATAGTGGTTTGGAAAATTTCACTGTCTGGCTGGCTTCTATTTTTTGCCGGATACGGGTTAGCAAAAATGGTGGAGCATCCACTTTTTTAATTAGCTTTAAAACATCCAGCACTTCTGAATTTTTATTTATTTTCATATCCATATGACGATGATTTTAAGAATTTCCTTCGTTTCGATTTAATTTATTTAAGAGATTCAGTTTAGCTCTCTGGATTAATGATTCAACAGCTTTAGGGTGGAGTTTCATAATTTCTGCAATTTCCGGTTGAGATTTTTGCTCTATTTTGCTTAAAATCAAAGCTGTTTTTTGATTATCCGGCAATTGGTTAATCTGTTTAAAAATGATTTCAATGGTTTCTTTATATTCCAATTCTACACCAGGATGATTGAATACCGGGAAATCGTATTTCACATCGTTCGAATCATCAAAGAACAAAGAGACCAGAATCCCTGATCGTTTGAGCCTTTTCCGTGCTTTGATAAAGTCTAAGGATTTATTAATCGTTATTCTGTAAATCCAAGTGGTCAATTTGGATTCCGCTTTAAAGTCATCCATGGATTTGTAAATGGCGACAAAGACGTCCTGGGTAATTTCTTCTGCATCTTCGTAATTCTGAACGTATTGCAAAGCCAGGTTAAAAACCAGATTTTTATGCGTATGGTATAGTTCTTCGAATTGCAAGAATCAGTGAATTGAATTTCAATACTATTGAGGCAGCAGTTTGCCAATTAACTTAAATACACGAAAGAGGATTGTATTCATAACGCGTTATGCCAGTATGTTAGAGATTGCAAATGTACGATCGGGAATGTGATTTCCTGAACAATGTTAATCGCTTTTCTGGCATCAGTATTTTAGCAATTCATCTTATGAAAATGAAATTAATCAGCTGGGAGATCCACGCTGATTAACTTTTTGTAATGCATTTTTATATTGCTTGGGTTTCTGAGAAAGATGGATGCCAATAGTTCCAGGTCGTTGGTTTTTTTACACAATTCTAAAAGAAGACCCGATTCTTCTTCATTCCAGTATTCATAAGCCCTTCTGAACTCTTTTCGAATGTTGAGAATGTATTCATTGTCTATGGAATCATTAGGTCTGTTTACTGCAAATTCAGATAATTTTAATTTTACCGTTTCGATTTCTTCAGGAAGCAGTTCGTTTTTTACGGGTTGAGAAAAATAATTCAAAACTGCAAGTTCTTTTATGGTACCCGGTAAGATTTTATTTGTTTTGAAATATTGTTGAATAACAGGTCCTATTTTTTTATAACTCGTCCTCCCATGAAGTGAGCCATAAAAACTAACGTGTTTCAACTCTTCTGCAATGGTTTCTTTTTCAGTACCTAAAAGCAATTTCCCAATAAGGGTTGGAGAAATGCGAACAGAATACTTTTTCAATTCCTCGATGTAATCTTTTATCTTATCATCATTTAGTTCCTCATCGATATATGATTTCACATTGCGTTTCATACCAACGGATAATTCTGCAATGCGTCTTTCAAACAGATATCCAAAGCGCTCATACTTTGAAAAGGACATCCCATTGATAAGCATCATTTCCATGCGATTGGTGGGTAGCATGTCAACCATTTGCATTAAGGTGCTGTCATGAAAAACAATATATGGGGGCAAGCCTTCCTGATCTGCAATCTGCTTTCTCAATTTTCGAAGCGCTTCAAATAAACCGTTGGTAACAAATTCAGGAGCCTCCTCGTCTGTATTGCGATCCGGGATTGGTTTTAAAGCAGGACCAACCAGTTCAATGGTTTGATTTCCTTTTACTACCTGCTTGCCAAAGTCACTTACTTTTAAGACAAATCCTTCATCATATGCCATTTCGAATATTCCGATTTGTAGGAGTTGTAATATATAAGACTGCCAAACCTCATTGGAAAATTCCCTGCCCGCACCATGTGTTTTCAATTTGTCAAATCCATGAGCGAGCACCTCCGCATTTAAGGAGCCGCGAAGTATATCGATCAACATGGTGATGCCAATGGATTCATTAGTGCGCAACAATGCAGAAATCGCTTTTTGTGCGATTAGTGTACCGTTGATGTATTTTGGCGGATCTTTGCAAACATCGCAGTGATTGCAATTGCGATCGTAGTTTTCCCCAAAATAACTCAACAGGATTTTTCTTCTGCAAACTCTGGCTTCCGCATATTGTTGCATTCGTTTCAATTTTTCCTGGTTGAGTTCGGGTTGGCCGCTTTGTGCAGCGAATTTATTCAGCATCATCAGGTCCTTGATATTATAATATAGTATGGCTTGTGCAGGAGCACCATCACGACCAGACCTGCCGATTTCCTGATAATATCCTTCGATATTTTTTGGAAGATTGAAATGAATGATCCAACGTACATTGGATTTGTCAATGCCCATACCAAATGCGATGGTGGCGCAAATGATTTTTATATTGTCAAAAAGAAATTCCTCCTGAACTTTTGACCGATCAGAAGAATCCATACCTGCATGATAGAAAGCTGAATTGATTCCTGCTTCAACAAGTTTAGCATGCATCGTTT
>JBGAWX010000237.1:0-5254 GCA_044227375.1 Saprospiraceae bacterium | reverse complement strand
AAGTGCATATCAGTGGGGTACCAACTAATTCTGCATCTTCACCAAATGTATTTTTATTTAATGCGGGAGGAGATTTTAAATTCAGTGATGTGAGTTGGGATTTTGGTGATGGTGAAACAGGAACTGGTATTGATGTAAAGCATGCCTATGCGAAGACAGGGAAATATTTAGTGGTTACAACGATTAAAGGTGAATTGTGTACCGTAATTCTGAATACATGGATTCATGTGAATGATGTAGTCACTCCACCCAATCCATGCAATATTGATTTTGTTTTTTCTACAGGAGATTTATCTGCTAAATTTCTTGGAGACTATAAAGGTGCAAAACCTGATAAAGTAAGATGGGATTTTGGTGATGGCACTTCTTCAAGTGATGATCCAACTTCACATACTTACGCAAAAGCCGGAGAATATAAAGTGACCCTTTATGTTTCTATAAATGGAGTAAGCTGCCAGATAACTAAAGTGATTAAAGTTGGAGGAAGAGTAAATCCTCCAAAGCCCTGTGACATTGATTTTGCATTTGCGGTATCAGGCTTATCTGCAAAATTTCAGGCAGAGTTGAAAGGAGCAACTGCAGATAAATTGAGTTGGGATTTTGGGGATGGAAGTTCATCAACAGATGCTGGTACTTCACATACCTATGCAAATCCGGGTACTTATAAAGTAACTCTGACGGTATCTATTAATGGAAATACCTGTCAAATCACCAAAACTATCAGAGTTGGCAATAAGACATTGAATCCGAACAACAACATAGGAATAACCATTTATGATGTAAGTCCTAATCCTGCTGTTGATTTCATTACGGTTTCTATTAAAAGTGATATGAAAGCCAGAGTGACTTTAGTCATTGCTGATGTAACAAATAATAGTGTAGTAAAACAAGAAGTGGATCTCGAACCGGGAGACAATAAAGTACCATTAAAAATTGGCAACCTTAGAGCTGGAAGTTATGTCGTGTATTTATACTTTGACAATAAACAGATATCCAGAGCCAAGTTTCAAAAAATATAATGCTCTTACTTCAAGGAAAAATAGAAGCTGCTCAAATTTGGGCAGCTTTTTTTTTGCTTGAAATTTTGCTCAGGTCCCCTGCTGAAAAAGACATGACATTTCTTTTGGAAAAATCATGACCATTCCTAGAATCAGAAATGTCATGTCTTTGCCCATTCTAAAAAGAAATTTTAAACTACTCAACTACCCAATCACCAAAGCTCGGAGTAGTTTTCAACTACGTCGTTGCGTTCGTCAAACTCCGTTTGACAACATGCTATGAAAAGTAAACTTCAATTTAAACCGGAAACTATTTCTAATCGGAATTGAAAGATTTATTGGAAATAGTCATAATTTGACAAGCTTTCAACATTTTCCAAACTGAGTTTGTCGGACACACAGACGTAGGCTCAGCCTACGCCTAGCATTAAGGAGTTATAAATCAGATTTAATAATATTTCAATCAAATTCATTTTTTAAATCTGATATGCGCAGTCTGCGATCTCAGATCTCATCACTAAGAATAAACCCTTTTCATACCAATCTGTTATTCACACCATATGGCAACCAGACCAAAGATTACGCTTGCAGGATTTTTGAAATCCTATCGAATCATCAAATTTATCAAACCCTATCGCTGGCATTTTATCATTGGCATGATCTGTCTGGTAATCAGCAGTTCGATGTTTATGATATTTCCAGCTGCAGCGGGAGAAATGGCTAATGCAGCGGTTGGAAAGGGGAAATGGAATATTCCTGTAAAACAATTTGGACTGATCTTTTTATCAATACTCATTATTCAGGGTGTATTGTCTTATTTCAGAACCACATTATTTGCACTCGTAAGTGAAAAAGGAATTGCGGATGTTCGCAAAGCATTGTATGAAAAATTGATTACTCAGGACCTGGCTTTTTTCGAAAGTCATCGAGTCGGTGAATTGACAAGTCGGTTGACAGCTGATATCGAACAGTTGCAATCAGCATTTTCAATAACCCTTGCAGAGTTGATCAGGCAAATTGTAGTTTTAATAAGCGGTGTGGTCATTATTGCATGGATGACTCCAAAACTCGCGTTGATCATGTTACTGACGTTTCCGGTGATTGTGATCTCGAGCATTTTATTTGGAAGATATATCAGAGGTTTGTCCAGAAAGCGCCAGGACAGACTTGCAGAAACAAATATCATAGTTGAAGAAAGTTTTCAATCGTTTCAAATGGTAAAAGCATTTACGAATGAGCATTTCGAATTGAACCGCTTTTCAAAATCAATCGGAGAAATGGTTGACATTGCTATGAATTATGCAAAAATGCGCGGCTTGTTTTTTATATTTATAATCACCGTATTGTTTGGAGGTTTGTTTTTTATTCTCTGGAGAGGTGCATTGATGGTACAGGAAGGGACTATGGCGGTTGGTGATCTTTTTTCATTCATTATTTACACGGGAATTATAGGTGGAGCCATCGCCGGGTTAGGAAATTTGTATACTGCGTTGGCAGGATCAATTGGTGCGACAGAGCGAATTCAGGAGTTGCTGGATAGAGATCAGGAAGTTCATGTTGCGGATCAGATGAGAACAGATGAAATGCGTTTTGAAGGAAATGTAGATTATAAAAATATTTCTTTTTCATATCCGGGAAGACCGGAAGTCCAAGTACTGAATGATATTTCTTTTTCGATTACAAAAGGAAAACGTATTGCTTTAGTCGGTGCAAGTGGTGCCGGAAAATCCACCATCGTGCAATTGTTGATGCGTTTTTATAAACCCAATAAAGGCGAGATCTTTGTCGATGGAAAAAATGCGGAGGATTACAATTTATCAAAATACAGAAAAAATATTGCAATCGTTCCTCAGGAAATTTTATTATTTGGTGGAACCATTCGTGAAAATATTCTTTACGGAAAACCTACTGCAACAGAAGAGGAATTGTTGGATGCAAGTATCAAGTCGAATTCATTTGAATTCATCGAATCCTTTCCGGATCAGTTTGATACCATAGTTGGAGAACGTGGAGTAAAATTAAGTGGTGGCCAGCGTCAGCGAATCGCAATTGCAAGAGCGATACTCAGAAATCCTTCGATACTAATTCTTGATGAAGCAACTTCATCACTTGATGCAGAAAGTGAACGGTTGGTGCAGGATGCATTGGATACCTTGATGAAAGACAGAACTTCAGTCATTATTGCACACCGATTATCCACAATTAAAAATGCTGATTGCATTTATGTTTTAAAGAAAGGATCAATAATGGAGTCTGGTACTCATGAAGAGTTAATTCGTAAAGAAAATGGGATTTATAAATCGTTGGTGGATTTGCAAATGGAAGGAGGGGAATAAGGCTGTAGGCTGCCCCGTAGGGGTCCCTTCGGGATAGGCTGTAGGGGAAAAGATGAGTTCACAAAATAATAAGTTATAGTTCCAATATGCTAACGACTTCTTCCCTATAGCCTTTAGTCTAAAGCCTACAGCCGTCTTCACAAAATCTTGCTACTTTTACCTTATAAATATAAGGGATTATTGATCTCATTAAAACCATATAACACCTTTGGAGTAGAATCATTTGCAAAGGAGTTGATTCGCATTCATCATGAAGAAGAACTTTTGCAGCTGGATTTGAGTAAACGCTCTGGCTGTAAAATTCTTGGCGGAGGTAGTAATATTTTGTTGACCAGGGATATACAAGAAGCCATTCTAAAAAATGAAATCAAGGGAATCGGGATCATTGAAGAAACTTCGGAATATGCTTTGGTAAAAATTGGTGCAGGTGAAGTTTGGCATGATGTGGTGTTGTGGGCTTTAAAAAATAATCTCGGTGGAATTGAAAATTTAAGCCTGATACCAGGAAGTGCAGGAGCCGCTCCTGTTCAGAATATTGGAGCCTATGGCGTCGAACTGAAAGATGTTTTGCATCATCTTGAAGGAATTTTTCTTTCGGACAAAAAGAAAAAAGTGTTTTCAAATGCAGATTGTAGGTTTTCGTACCGTAGCAGCATTTTTAAATCAGAATTAAAAGAAGAATTTTTTATAAGCTCCATTACATTAAAACTGAGTAAACAACACATCCTTCATTTGAAATATGGTAATATTCAGGAAGAACTTGAGCTATCGGGAGTAAAGAATCCAGGCATACATGATGTAAGTAATGCTGTGATCAAAATAAGAAGTGCAAAACTTCCAGATCCAAAATTCATTGGTAATGCAGGAAGTTTTTTCAAGAACAGTATAGTATCTAATGAAAAGTACCAACAATTAAAAAGGGAGTTTCCACAACTACCGGGATTTAAAGAAGATGACGATCAAATGAAAATACCATCAGGATGGTTGATCGAACAATGCGGCTGGAAAGGAAAAAGAATCGGGGATGTTGGTTGCTATGAAAAACAAGCTTTGGTACTGGTTAATTATGGTCATGCTAAAGGATCCGACGTCATCAAACTCGCCTCGGAGATTTCTAATTCTGTATTTGAAAAATTTAATATAGTGCTTTCACCCGAAGTCAATATTTGGTAAATCCAGGTGCAGGTAAACCTGATTTTGGATTTATTAGCTCTCAAATAGTTAAAAAACAGCAAATTAAACATTATATTTATTTATAAACTATTAAGATCGCCCGGGATTAAAAACTCCAGCTTTGTCATTGTTCTTTGAATTCTTCAATTAGCATTTTAAAATTTGGGGCATTTATAGGATTCTCATTAAATTTACTGTACAAAGGACGAAAATCAATCTTCATTATTGATCTAATTATTTACAAGGGGTTAAATGTTATTTATTTATTCATTGTTGCTCTTGCTTTTGAATGGATCACATTCTTCGCATCAATGCACGGGTCTCCAATTCGCTTGTAATCGTCATGATGATTCACTTGCTCTTGTAAAATTTTATCAATCTACTGATGGTCCGAATTGGATCACCAAATGGAATCTCAGTTTGCCAATGACACAATGGCCCGGTGTAGTTGTCGATGCAAACGGTTGTGTGGTTGAGTTGCATTTGAATGGCAATCATCTCCATGGAAACATTCCTTCTGAGTTTGGAAATCTTACCGGGCTTAGAGAGGTTTCATTGATTGCAAATCAATTAAACGGATCCATTCCATTGACAATGGGCAATCTTATCAATCTTGAAGACCTTTCATTAGAAGATAATCAATTGGATGGATCCATTCCTATCCAACTCAGCAATCTTAATAAATTGAAATTTTTGAATCTGAGTAAAAATTCACTTTCAGGCAATTTACCAGGCCCTCTTGGAACA
>JBGAWX010000236.1:0-5261 GCA_044227375.1 Saprospiraceae bacterium | reverse complement strand
AAAACTCATTGCCGTCAACTATGGGATACCCGTAATACTTGTCTGGTTTAATTTGATTCAATTCGTTGCCTCCGTAAAATTGTCCATGTTCAGAGGAAATCAGGGCACCTGTACTCGTAAAGCTTAGACCTTGCGGATTGCGATGGCCGAATGAAAATGTGTAATCAGAACGAGGGTTGTACATGGGAATTTCGCCATCAACACCGATTCGCAATATCTTTCCATATAAATAATTAGGTCCATCATTAATACAAGTATAATAATCTGCCGTAGTGAGGTATATAGTAGGTTTCGTACCAACTAAACTTGATTCAACACCCACTGCCAATCGCCCTCCAGAGTGTTCTCCATTATAGGGATAAGTAAGCAATAGTTTTTCATTGTATAATGAATCTTCCTGCATTGAATAATTGAAGCGTAAAAGGTGAGCTTGATTTCCATTTTTATAATACTCTGCTGTATCGAATACAGCAAAGAGATAGGTCGTCCCGAAAGAACTGTCTGTATAAAAACATAAGCCTAGTCCATTGTCCGTCGGTCTGCTATACATTGTTTTAATCATTCCAGTAGAGGGATTAACTTTTTTTATGTAAGGGCCATCAGTAAACCATAATTGGTCATCAACTCCCCAAGCTACATCCCATGGAGCAATACAATTACTGCTGTCGACCAATATACTAATTTTCACCTTTATACTATCCAAAGGAACTATGATTTGCGAATGCAATGAATTCAAACTTAAAACTGTTATTAATAAAGCATAAAGGAATTTCTGTAAGATATTGAACATACTAAGTATTATTTCAATAATGTGTGATCATCAAAATAATCCGGTAAATTTAATGCATTGCACTTTCAGTAAAAAAGTCGTTCATCATCTTAAATTAGTACAATTTATTAATGCTAAAGTATGATTTGTAATTAAACAATCCTTTAAATAGATTGAAGGCGATGCCCTGGCACTATAGGTTTGCAATCCGAGACTCCCTTTAACTAGCAAATTTTTTAGGAATTTATTATTTGACTCCATAAGAATCAAACCAGGAGAACACCATTTAAAAGCTTCATAACAAGCAAAAATGTTAATTCAGACTATCAATCCAACAATTATAATAACGTCTGATTCAAAACTTTAACCTCTAGGAATTGGAAAACGAACACGTAAACTCATTATGAAAAGTCAAAAACTCCTTTCCTTAAGATTGAATAACTGAATACATCTTGCGTCGTGAATTTTTACCTCATGACTCTCGAAAACGTGAGATATTCCCGTATTTATTTTTTAGAAACTACAGATGGATTAAAACGAACAACTCTTTTAAATAAAAAGTCCTGATTCATATTTTTTAAATATGATTGGTAATCATTCTATTTTTTTACAAATCTGCTTTTAAGATACAGCCTGTGGTGATCTCGAATAAATAATAAATAGAAACCACTTGGTAAATTTGAAACATTTATCAATTCTCCTTCAACATAATTTCCTCTTAATTGAACATGACCATCGATGGTTGTAATGTAAAAGGCTCCATTTTTCAATGGTGCATCGAAAATTAGATAATCTGTTGTTGGATTTGGATACACCATTAAAGGATTTTCATTTTCATCTTCTATACGATTTACAATATGTTGGGAATAATAGAAAGTCATCCGGTTTTTGTTTTTCCATTCACCGTTGGCCTTTTTTATTTCATATAAAATCAAATAAAGTGGCCTTCCATTTTCAAATGCATCCAACTGAAAAAACAAAGAGAAAATATCTAATACAGGCAAGATCATATCTTTGCTTTTAAATAATTCATCAAAAGCTGCCAAAGTCAGACTGCCTTGGACCCAAATTAAATTCTTTGAATCCCAACGCGAGATTTTTAGTTCTTCCGGATTTTTCCCACTGGTATATTTTAATTCAATTATTTCTTCATTGAGCCAAATGGAATTTTGACGATCCCAGCTTTGTGCCAATTGACTTGTTTTTAAGCCCAACAAATCATAAGTATGTACTTGTCTCGAAGAATTCACGAAATTGAATAAATTAAAATCCCAATCCGATATAATTTGTTCAGTCACTTTATTAGAAGCGTTATAAGACGATAGGGTCTTTGTATTGTTTAACCAGGATAGCGTTATTAAATCCCACTCGTATTCAAAATCTTCAATCAAATTTCCTGAACCATCATAGGTATAATCGTTCTTTTGATAAAAACTCCAATCTACACCATCATGAGTTGAATTGACGACTGTAGATACTTTACCATTTACAATGGTGTAATCATTTTTTTCATCCAACTCCCAAATCCCTGATTGAAAAGCATAAGAAGAGTCCTTCGTGAGTTGACCATTGCCATTATATTGCCGCAAGGTTCTGTAAGTGATATCAAATGAATTGGTTGAAGCGTTCCAATCTCCACTTTGTGTTTCTATTATTCGGTCTGATGCATCGTAAATAAAGGTGGCATGTATGAAGCCCATCCATTTGGCATTTGTGTTATCCCATATAAAAAAATCAAAACTTGTATTTCGATTTTTGCTGTCAAACAAATATAAGTTTCTAATCGTATTAATAGCCAAGGTTGAATCAAAAACCACGAAACTGTCCAGTCTCATTTTCAAATCTGCAGTTTGTGATTGATCATTCATTTGATTCAGAAAGTCAGCCCTTTCATTGGGTTCAATATTCTTTAAATGGATCCTGTTTATGATCCTTGTTCTTAATTCATCCTTATTCGAATAATTAATTTGTGCAAAAAGAGAAGTGGAAGCCATCAACACACCCATTAAAATAATAATACTTTGTTTCATAATTCAATGTCATTTTTAAATTTAATCAATACACCCGAAATTAAAAATCCAAATTTTACACATTCTAATCTGAGTGCTATTGCTAATTATCACGACCTTAACTGATTAATATCATTTCGCTTTTATTTTGAATGACCTGCTTATTGTTGGTGATTAATACTTAATAAAAAACTCAAAAGTTTTTTTCATCCATGTTTTGCCTGATAGCATTATCTGATGCAGTTGCTGTTGTTTTTAAAATTTAATAAGATCTAAAATCCTTTTTTAGGGCCTAAGATATATTCGCATACAGTGATGGGTAGAGGGTAACGTTAGCCTTGAATTAAATTTTTTATCTCCTTAAATTTTAGTCTGGGTGGTGGAAGAATCCGGCATGTGTGTCAGTTTGAGTTTGGGAGTGTAATACTTCAAGTAATGCCATTAAATAAAAAGAGTCCATGAAATTAATCATGAACTCTTCTTTTCAGTCAGGGCGCAGGAAGAATCCGGCATGTGTTTCAGTTTGAGTTTGGGAGTGTAATACTTCCAGTAATGCCATTAAATAAAAAGAGTCCATGAAATTAATCATGAACTCTTCTTTTCAGTCGGGGCGGAGGGATTCGAACTCTCGACCCCCTGCTCCCAAAGCAGGTGCGCTAACCGGACTGCGCTACGCCCCGAATCCGGAGTGTGTGTGGGTTTGGGTGTGATTATATTCTATATTTCAGTTTCTTCTCTTACGTTCCTGTACAATCCTAAAAGCATCTTGGACATTTGCTCATAATTCGCATAATACTGGTCATACGTTTTTTGATCCATGATGCCCTGACCTTTCAGAACATCCAGAATAGCTACACATTCAAAAGCAGAGGATCGGGACACTGTGATAAAATGCTTTTTTTCTTTACTGCTAAACCGGCCTGTTCCTTCTGCTAAGTTCAGTTGAATGCTCAAGGTAGCCCTTTTAAACTGATCTGTCAAATACACATCCTTAATCTGACCACTGAATATATACTTTAATACATCCTGGTTTGTCTGCTTCACTAATTGATAAATTTCTAATTTCTCGAAATCAAACATTCCATTTCTCTTTATAAAATTTCTTCATACCTCCGACCAGCTCATCCAAGGCTTGAAACAACCCACACTTACACTCCAACCCAAACTCATGGTGAATTGCGGAGGGGGAGGGATTCGAACCCTCGGTACCCCTTTCGGAGTACGACGGTTTAGCAAACCGTTGGTTTCAGCCACTCACCCACCTCTCCGGGTTGTACTTTCCCCTTTTGGGAGCGCAAAAATAGAAAAAGATTTTAAATATTGGGTAAAATACGCCGAAGGCGATTAGGGGATTAGGGGTTTAGGGAACGCAAAAGTGCAGCTAAGACCTTTTCTGTTTCTTCCAATTTTTGTTTATAGCTAGTACTGTCATTACTTATATAGCCTAATCTATCTGCCAGACTAAATTGATAATGCAATTCCTTCATCGAACCAATTGCTTCTTCAACAAAACGTCTGCATTCAACTTGACTTTTTCTTGTGCAACCCTCAACAATATTTGAAGCAACTGAAACAGCTGCTCTTCTCATCTGTGCAGTTAATCCATAAATTTCAAAGGAAGGAAAATCCTTTGTCAATTAATAGCTTAATAATACAGACTCATCTGCAAGCTCAAAGGCTCTTAAAAATTTATGGTCTCTCATAAAAAATTTAGTGTGTTATTCTAATTCCTAAACCCCTAATCCCCTAAATCCCTTCCTCCACTCTTCCTCTACTTCACCCTCTGACTTTTCTGTATTTTTTTCTCAATTGACTCTGCGCGTTCCCTGAACATGATGTCGGAGTCCATGAGATACTTTGCCATATTGCATGAATAAAGCACGGTTGCATGATCTTTACCACCGAAAAATTCACCAATTTGCTTAAGGGATTTCTGAGTGTATTGCTTTGCAAAATACATTGCGGTTTGTCTGGCGATGACTATCTGGCGCTGTCGGCTCTTACCGACCAGCCTTTCCATAGGTAATTTATATTGCTCCGCGACAAATTTTGCAATCATCTCAACAGTCAATTCCTGGTTGACCTGATTGACAAAATTTTGCACCACTTCTTTTGCCAGTTCGATATCAATATTTTTAAAATTCAGGGAAGATTCGGCGATGATTCTCACCAGGGCACCCTCTAGTTCACGGATATTTGATTTGATATTCTGACAAATAAACTCCATCACATTATCCGCAAGAAATACCTGATCCTGTTCAGTTTTGGATTGAAGTATGGCCATTCGCGTCTCGAAATCAGGAGCAGTCAAATCTGCTGTCAACCCCCATTTAAATCGGCTTATCAAGCGTTCTTCTATATCATTCAGGTCCTTTGGTGCTCTGTCTGATGCCAGTACGATTTGTTTACCATTCTGATGAAGTTGATTAAACAAATGAAAAAAGATCTCCTGGGTCCCCGATTTACCGGCAAAAAATTGAATA
>JBGAWX010000235.1:4980-5281 GCA_044227375.1 Saprospiraceae bacterium | reverse complement strand
TGTTTGGTATTATGTATGTGTTTTTCATTATGCCCAGAAGCAAACAACAAAAAGCACAAAATAAATTTATTACCGAGATAAAAAAAGGGGAACAGGTAGTCACGCAATCAGGAATTGTTGGAAGAATCACTAAAATCGAAGAATTGGTTGTTGAACTTCAGATTGACTCTAAGACATTTATTAAAGTGTTGAAATCGACGATATCCAAAGAAGTTGCCGATCCATTTAAATAGAAGTAGTTTCTGGAAGTATAAAATACAGTTTTACTTTTAAAAAAAAAAAGATACCAGATTTTAAACTG
>JBGAWX010000235.1:0-4970 GCA_044227375.1 Saprospiraceae bacterium | reverse complement strand
ACCATTTATAATAGGACTAAAGAGATCTTTTCTCAATTCTACTTTTTTCGGATCGACAAAGTATTTTGAATAGGCAAGTTTGAATTGTAGATTGATGATTTTAGCAATTTCACCATTCCCTTTCATTCTGGTTACAAATCGGGAATCACTCAATTGACCATCATGGGTTGATTTAATTGCATTCAGGACTTTTTCTTTTCGATCCGGAAGTTGCTCCGATAAGAAATTTTCAAAAATTGGCTGTAAGTCACCATTGAGTCTTACGATTTGATAGGAAGCAGAGCCTGCTCCGTGATCCGAAGCCGTTTTAATCATGGAAATCAATTCGCTGTCATTAATTCCCGGAATAATTGGTGCAAACATGGCATGAACAGGAATTTTATGATCTGAAAGGATTCTTACAATTTTCAATCTCGAATCTATAGATGAAGCTCTTGGTTCCATGATTCTTCTGGTTGCATCATGGGCTGCAGTTATTGAAATTGCAACAGAACATAGCTGGAGTGCATTGAGTTCTTTCAACAGATCCAGATCTCTTAAGATTAATGCATTTTTGGTAATGATCTGGACAGGATGCTTCCATAGTAATAACAATTCAAGTATTGACCTCGTGATTCTAAATTTTCTCTCCGCCGGTTGATAGCAATCCGTATTTCCTGAAAGCATGATAGGCTTTACACTATAATTTCGCGAACTCAATTCTTTTTTAAGGATTTCCAAAGCGTTGCTTTTTACCAGTATTCGGGTTTCAAATTCATCTGCTGCACTATAACCCCAGTAATTGTGAGTTGGTCTGGCATAACAGTAAACACATCCATGCTCACAACCCTGATATGGATTTAAAGAATAATCCATAGCGAGATCAGGACTGGTTACTTGATTGATCATTGATTTTGCCTGGATGGTAAGATATTTTGTTTTTGAATCCACGGGATGATCGGGTTCGTATATGGATTGATCGAAATCAGGATCGATTAAATGATTCAATTTCAAATACTTATTCTCTAAATGCAATAGGGTGCCCCTGTTGGACTTCAATTTATTTTTGGACGACATTTTACAGTAGCTAATGACGAATAATTCGACAAATATAAATTGACAATATGGATTCTTTGAGTTAAATTTGCATAAATCTTAATTTCTTATGGGCTTCATTGATAAAATAAAATCATTATTTTCTTCAACCGGGTCTGAAATTGGGGGAATAAAACCACCCCAACATAATCTGTCTGAAATAAATGTCGGTGAAGATTTAAAATCAACTATTGAAGACGATTCTGTTGTGGATAAGGCCAAAGAATTTATCACAGGAACAGTTGATGAAGTGAAGGAGCAGGGATCTCAACTTTGGGGTGAGGTTAAGGAAAAAGCTAATGAATTGAATGAAGCCACCAGAGAGTATCGCGAGCAAATTGTTGAAAAAGCAAAAGAAGCACTTGAAAAAATTGATGATTATGTTGATCGAACTGTAGAAAAGGCAAATAAACTTAAAGAAGAAGAACGATTGAAGGATGCTGACCAGGATGGATTTGCGGACAAACCAATAGATCTGGGAAGCTCAGATCGCAAAGAAGATTTTTTTAGTAAAGCAGAGCAATGGTTGGAAAAAAATGAATCGCAGCTTACACCTAAAAGCAATTCTGATGATTCAAACAATTCAAATCGTGACAAGATGATTCAACCTATTGAACTGCCCAAAGATCCGGAATAAGTTTTTGGAATCATGAATTGCTTATTGCTATTTAAGAAATACAAATTATGTCTATTAAAATACAACTTTTATAACTTTTAAATTATCTAATCATGGCACTAAAAGATTTTTTCACAAAATTATTTGGAACTACAAAACAATCCACAATTGAAACACTTGACAAAGTGGAAGAGATGACTATGAAATCTATCGACAAAAGTGAGGAGGCCATGGAAAAAACCAAGGCCTGGTCACAAGAAGTCATTCATGAAGTAAAAGAATCAACTACTGAAGCTTTCAATAAAGTTCAGGAATCGGAAGTTTTTAAAAAGGCAGAAGATGTTACAGAGGCAGCATGGAATAAAGCGAGAGAAATGGGTCAGGACATCGTCGAATCTGCACAGCATTTTGCTGAAAAAACAGCGGAGTCATTAGGAGATCTTGCAGAACGAATGAATAAAGATGCTTCTAATGCAAATGAAACAACAGCCGAATCTAAACAATCTGGTACCTCTTCAACAAATTCTAACGAGGCACCTTTCCAGGATGCAAATCAAACTCCAAATACTACAAACACAACTTCTGGTAATACTCCGGCCTGATTAAATTGTATTATATGAAATTCTGGAATTTGGCGATTCTTTTCATTGCAATCGTTTGCTCTTGTAAACCGAAACAGGAGCAGGCAATGTTTTATGTCGATCAAAGTTGGATTGAGGTTCATTTTAAAAAGAATATGTCTACCAAAGAATTGGTAGATATCAGGGAACGCCTTGCACCTTTTGGTGTAATATTGAATTATGTGGTTATACAGAGAGATAGTGCTAAAAATATTTCTTTGCTTCAAATTGATGTGCAGGATGGAAAAGGAAAAATTGCAAGATCAAGAACTGAATTTTTAGATGAGATTCCATATGGGATAAGAATTCACAGAGGAGATCCATCTGATGAAGGATTTAAAGTAGGACCACTATATACCAAAAGACCCGAGTGATTGCTGTGAGAATAATGAAAATCAAGAATTGAAAATTGATTTCTTTTAGAGAAACTTCGATAAATCCGCCGGGCTATAATTTATTGATTTTAATACTTTGCCATCATCAGCCCGATACACTAAGAAGACATCTTCTTTTTCTTTGATTTCAGAATGCACTTGCTTTTCATTGAGATACTTTTCCCTGGTGAGTTGTGCTTCAATCAGGGTTTGACACGCCTTGCTCATATTGGAGCGTTGAACCTCTTCGAATAAAGAATGAAAACGTGTGCCCAAACCAAATTCAAGAATCGCCCCGGTCAATACATATTGCAAATCGCAAAAGGCATCCGCAGCTTCCAGAATGTCATTTTTTTCAATAGCTTCTTTCAGTTCATTCAATTCTTCCTCCAGCAAAGCGATTCTCAATTTGCAACGTTCCGCTGAGGGAATTTGCGGTTCATCAAGAATAGGCATTTCAAATAACCGGTGAAATGCCCCTACTCCATTTAGGGCTTTCGCTTCTTCAAAAATCTTAGACATGAAATGAATTTAGTTTTTAAAACAGACCTGTTAAAGGGAATTGATCATGGTTATATAACATACCAGAACATCAATACTCAATGTGAATTTGTAAAAAATAATTTTCAACTAACAACTTATCTCAAAGGAGGCCCTGTGAAAAATCAAAAAGCAACAGTGAACGGACAACACTTATTTTCCCTGGGATTCCAATTTGGCTTTGTATTCATTGGACTTGTCAAACATGGATTTCTTCGCATAAATTTCCTTCAAAGCTTGCAACGTGTTTACATCCTTGGGATCAATTTTCTCAGCTCTTTCGAAATACGGTAAGGCCTTATCAAAATACAACCCCATTTCGGCTTTTTTCTCATTGTATTTTTTGGTTCCTTCTTTACTGTAATCAGCATTGAGCTTATTTGCTTCTTTGGAAAGAAGCGCAGCTCGGTTGTAATACAATGCACCTAAGCTATACAAGCTTGTAAAATCATCTGGCGCTATTTTTAATGCATCATTATAATATTTCTCAGCATTCGTGTAATATTCATCACCTTTTGCAAGATTGTTGGCTTCCCATTCTTTTTGACACAAATTGTCGTAAACACTGCCCAAAGTAGAATAGACAGAAACATTGTTGGGTTCTTTTTCAATTGCAAGTTTCAATTTTTCTACCAATTCGTTGAGTTTTCCTTTCTTAAGAAAATGATTGATTTCTGTAAAAAGTAATGACGTTTCATTTGGAAATTTTTGTCTTCCTTCAGCTAGTATTTGTTCGGCTTTCAGATCCTCCTTTGGAGCATAATATTTATACAAGCCTTCATAGATGAAGGATTCAGGATAATTTACTTTTCTCAATTCTTCCAAATACGGATAGGCTTCATCGAGCATCTGTGCATTTACAGCACAAGCTGCTACCAGGTATTTTTGTTTTTTCAAATCTTCCGGTGAAGGAAGAATGCTTTTCTGACCTGCTTCCGTAACGGTTTGCTCTATCTTAACAACAGCTTCAAAATGAATGTAAGCTGATTTATAATCTCCACTTTCATAAGCTTGAATGCCATAGTTGTTTAAATATCTTGATGTTTCTGTCAAAGCAGCTAGTGCATCTTTTGTTTCATAAGACTTGGTTGCAAGTTCTTTAGCTTTCATCCAGGAGTTGTATGCAGTAAGTGCTGCATCCTGATATTTTAAACGATAACTTTTTCCGAACTGTTGAGCAATTAATATTGAATCGCTTTCAAATGAGCATACAGCATTATAGACTTTACCTTTTGCACTCCACGTTCTGCTCATATTCTGTACACTGGCATCCTGACTCGCTGCATCAATAAGCGATTTGGCTTCCCAGAGTTTTGATACATTGGCAATTGGGTCCAGAAAATATCCTGCCAATTTGCTTTCGGATTTTTTTACATCTTTTTCTGGTTCCTGACACCATACATTAAATGCCAGAAATAAGAAAGGGATCATGAAGTTGCTTTTCATTTTGATAAAATTTAATGAATATAACTGTATGGAATAAGAAATAATTCTTTAGTAAACATTAGTTTTGGTTAAGTTTTCATTAAAACTATTCTTCAGAATCATCTATTTCTTCAAGCGGCTTTGTAATTTGCTGATCATCCAGTTTATCTTCCTCCTGATCGATTACAGCCACATCTGCTATTTGATCTCCTTCGTCTAAACGAATTAATCGGACGCCCTGGGTTGCTCTGCCCATCACCCGTAAATCGGATACAGACATTCTGATAATGACACCCTGTGTTGTTGTGATCATAAGATCCT
>JBGAWX010000234.1:0-5289 GCA_044227375.1 Saprospiraceae bacterium | reverse complement strand
CAAGTTCGTTTACAATTTCTTTTTGGATGACGCGCTTCAATGGTCTTGCACCAAATTGCGGTTCGTAACCAAGATCAGCAAGTAAGGTTAATGCTTTATCGGAAATTTCTAATGTGATTCCTTGATCCAACAGATTTTTCTTCAATCCTCTCAACTGGATTTCAGCAATTTTTTTGATCTCTTCTTTTGTCAAAGGAAGGAACATGATCTTCTCATCGATCCTGTTTAAGAATTCCGGTCTGAGATTTTGTTTTAATTTTTCGAAGACTTCAATTTTGGTAGTTTCCAAAATGTTTGCACGGTGTTTTTCATCAACTGCTTGCAGATCTTCAAAATTTTCGAGTATGAGTTCAGATCCCATATTGCTCGTCATGATGATGATGGTATTTTTAAAATTGGCGACACGGCCTTTGTTATCTGTCAATCTTCCATCATCCAATACTTGCAATAAAATATTGAAGGTGTCCGGATGTGCTTTTTCAATTTCATCCAGGAGGATTATGGAATATGGTTTCACACGTACCGCTTCTGTCAACTGGCCTCCTTCATCATAACCCACATATCCCGGGGGAGCGCCCACCAAGCGGGAGACGGCATGAGATTCCATGTATTCACTCATGTCGATGCGCGTCATCATCCGTTCATCATCAAACATCACTTCTGCAAGTGCCCTTGCAAGTTCGGTCTTGCCAACCCCTGTCGGACCTAAAAAGATAAAAGAACCAATAGGTCTGTTGGGGTCCTGCAATCCCGCCCGCGATCTGCGCACCGCATCAGCCACTGCACCGACGGCTTCTTTTTGTCCGATAACACGTTTTGCAAGTTCTTCTTCAAGATGCAATAATTTTTCGCGTTCACTTTGAAGCATTTTTTGAATTGGAATACCTGTCCATTTGCTGACTACAATCGCGATATCATTTTCAGTCACCGTATCTGATGTAAATCTCGAACCTTCAGGAAGTGTATTTAATTTTTCTTCTGCTTCTTTAAGTAATTTTTCCTGTTCTTTGAGATCACCATATTTGAGTTTTGCAACAAGTCCAAAATCACTTTCGCGTTCAGCTTTTTCTGCTGCAACATTGATCTCATCAATTTTTTTCTTAATTCCCTGAATAGAATCTACAATTTCCTTTTCAGCTTTCCACGCCGCTTTTAAAGACTCGAGTTTTTCTTTGGCATTGGCTAACTGTCCTTCAATAAGTTTTACTTTTTTATCATCCTTTTCGCGCTTTACAGCTTCGCGTTCAATTTCCAGCTGGCGAACTTTGCGATCCATCTCGTCTATTTCATCAGGCACGCTATCCAGTTCCAATCGCAAACGGGCAGCAGCCTCATCGATAAGATCAATGGCCTTATCCGGCAGCTGGCGATCCGAAATGTAACGGTGAGATAATTCAGCAGCAGCAATCAAAGCTTCATCTTTAATTGCAATTTTGTGGTAGACTTCATATTTATCCTGGACGCCTCTGAGTATTGAGATCGTATCTTCCACAGAGGGTTCATCAATTAAGACGGTTTGAAACCTCCTTACCAGCGCTTTGTCATTTTCAAAATACTTTTGATATTCATCCAGGGTGGTTGCACCAATAGTATGCAATTCTCCCCGGGCCAATGCCGGTTTTAGAATGTTGGCTGCATCGATGGCGCCGCCACCACCACCTGCTCCGATCAAGGTATGAATCTCGTCAATAAACAGGATGATGTTTCCATTGGATTCATTGACTTCTTTAATTACTGCTTTGAGACGCTCTTCAAATTCGCCCTTGTATTTTGCACCAGCTATCAAGGCTGAAAGGTCGAGAGCAAAGATTTGTTTGTCACGCAAATTTTCCGGAACATCTTTTTTTACAATTCTCCATGCGATCCCTTCCACGATAGCTGTTTTTCCAACTCCTGCTTCACCAATGAGTATCGGATTGTTTTTCTTTCTCCGGGACAGGATGTGAAGAATCCTCCGGATCTCTTCATCACGTCCTACTATAGGATCGAGTTTGCCACTTTCCGCGGCGGCATTAAAATTGAGGGCATATTTATTTAATGCATTGAATTCTTCATCACTGCCGGTATCCGTTACTTTTTTGCCTTTTCTCAATTCAACGATTGCGGCTTTCAATCCTTCTGCAGTAATTTTATTATTCTTGAGTACTTTAGAAGCAGCATCATTTCCTTTGACAATAGCAAGCAATACTGAATCCAGTGAAATGTATTCATCACCAAATTCCTTACTTACATTTTTTGCATTGATCAACACCGTATTGGCCTCATTGGAGAGGTATTGTTTATCCGCACCCTGCACCTTAGGAATTTTGCGAATTTCGGTATCCAGTTCAAATTTAATTTTCTGCATGTTTGCAGACATCTTATTGAACAGGAATTCGACCAATTTTTCATCTGTTTCAATTATGGCTTTGCAAAGGTGAGTCGTATCCACGACCTGTTGATCCAGACCCGCTGCAATCTGTTGTGCCTTCAGAATCGCATCTTGTGCTTTTATTGTAAAATTTTCGTATGTCATTTTTTTAGGAGTTTAGGCTGTAGGCTGTAGGCTGTAGGTGGGACCTTAGTTTATTAGCGAATAGCTTTTTATAAGTAAAATTTTTTTATAAGTAATTCAAAGTATATTAATCTATTAGCCTAAAGTCTAAAGTCTAAAGCCTAATAGCCTTCTTCCCATCAAATGTAAATCCAATTGCGATTTAATGACAAGTTGGCTGAATATGATTAATCAAAAGCTTGAAATTCTGAAATTATTTCCTGAGTAGGTGACAAAACTGCGTTGCTTTTAAACTAGAATTCAGAATGTGATTCATCAATTAGCCTATGAAATAAGTCATTGGCTATTGTTTTAGGAATTTGGTAATGGCATTCATAGGATCTCATTTTCTATGTTCTTCCGTAATTCAAAACGCTAATAGGTATAACGCTCCAGTTTTTTCTTGTTCAATTCATAAAGACGTTGTTTTCCATAGATGGGTATCTTAATTTTTGATGAGCCGTTCGAACTAGCCCCTATTAATAAACCAATTAAAGTACCAACCCCTCCAATGGTCAACCCATACAAAACTGCTTTTTCAGATGCAGTATAATTAAATAAATCCAGATGACCATTAGAAGGAGGATCATTACCTGATAATAAACCAATGAGAATACCTGATCCGGCGCCAATTAAAAAACCATACAATGTACATTCACCAATACCTGGATTATCATTTAGTCTTAATTGAATCTCTTCTATTTTTTTTATTTCAATGGTTAACGAGGGTTCTGTTTTTGGATCTGAAATTTCAGTTAGTATTAAAGAAGAATCATTCAGGGATTGTAAATATCCCTTTTTCATTTGTTCATCCTTTATAAACTTTATCCTGGCTACATATTGATCAAGTTTACTGTTATCGCGTACATAGTCCTGTGAAAAAATGTTTAGATTTATTCCGACCAAAATGAATAAAATAAAAGTTGTTGTTTTCATATTAGTTTGTTTTATAAGTTTGATACAATTGGATTTTCCTATTTTAAAAAACTGTACAACAAAAGTATGGTCACCCGAAGTGAGGGCTATAGCATTAAGAATTCAGTGATTAGAAGTATTGATTCAACTGATCGCCATGAATAGCCTTATTGTTCCAAAGGAAAAGTTTAAGTGAAACGATGCCTGGCTGTTGGCTGGTGGAGTGTATGAGTTACGAAATGAGGATTAAGTGACTTTGAAAATGACGATAAATTGATTAATAAGAACCTTTCCAATCGATTTACCGGGCTGGCAATTGCCTGATTTGAATGAACAAAAAACTCATAACTCCTGCCCGTCCGGCAGGCGGGCATCAATTCTCACTCATAACTTCTTCATGCTTATCTTCGCGTTCGTCAAATAATACTTCGTGTTTAAATCAGATGTACTAATTATCGGAACCGGTATTGCCGGACTCAGCACTGCAATCCAGTTGGCTTTATTACGTAAGGACCTGACGATTTCTGTAGTCAGTAAAACCAATAAGGAGGAATCCAATACCCGGTACGCGCAGGGAGGCATTGCAGCGGTTTGGGACCGGATCAAAGATGATTTTGAGAAACACATTCTCGATACCATGGATGCCGGAGATGATTTGTCTGATGAGAAAATAGTGCGGATTGTTGTAGAAGAAGGGCCACTACGGGTACAAGAATTGATTGACTGGGGTGCACAGTTTGATAAAGTAAATGAATTGGAGTACGACCTGGCACGGGAAGGCGGACATTCTGAAAAAAGAATCCTGCATTACAGGGATCTTACCGGTGCAGAAATTGAAAGGGCATTGCTCGATAAAACAAAAGAGTATCCAAATATTAAAATACTCGAGCATTATTATGCCATCGATGTCATCACGCAGCATCATCTTGGTTATAATGTCACCCGGATCATGTCGGATATTGAATGCTATGGCGTTTATCTTTTGAATTTGAAAAATCTGGAAGTCGAAACGCATCTTGCAAAAATTACGGTTTTGGCTACTGGAGGTACCGGTCAGATTTATCGGACCACAACAAATCCTATCATTGCAACCGGTGATGGCATCGCGATGCTGTATCGTGCCAAGGGCCATGTTGAAAATATGGAATTTGTTCAGTTTCATCCGACAGCACTTTATAATCCCGGGGATAATCCTGCTTTTTTAATTTCTGAAGCCGTTCGGGGTTTTGGCGGCATCTTAAAAACAAAAGATGGAGTAGCCTTCATGCATAAATATGATGAACGCGAATCTTTAGCGCCAAGAGATATTGTAGCTCGCGCCATTGATAGTGAAATGAAAGCCCGCGGTGAAGATTATGTATATCTGGATTGCAGGCATCTGAATAAAGATGAATTCATTCAGCATTTTCCTACCATTTATGAAAAATGTTTAAGCATCGGCATTAATCCAATGCAGCAGATGATCCCTGTTGTGCCCGCTTGTCATTATATGTGTGGCGGCATCAAAGTGGATGAACATGGAAGAAGTTCTATTCAAAAATTATATGCATGCGGAGAGTGCACCTGTACTGGATTGCATGGTGCCAACCGGCTTGCTTCAAATTCACTATTGGAGGGAGCGGTCTTTGGATACCGGATCGCAAAGGACATTCAAAACCAAATTGACCAGCTGGTATTAAATGAAAGCATTCCGGAATGGGATGCAACAGGAACCGCTCACCCAAAAGAAATGGTATTGATTACCCAGGGTCTCAAGGAATTGCGCGAAATTATGTCGTATTACGTCGGGATTGTGCGTTCTAACATCCGTTCAAAAAGGGCCCTCGACCGGCTCTACCTCC
>JBGAWX010000233.1:0-5354 GCA_044227375.1 Saprospiraceae bacterium | reverse complement strand
GGATGGGTTAAAAAAGAACTATGCTCAATTGCTTCCTTATGTAAATCATCGCGCTGATCTTACGTATATCATCGGAGAACTAATCGGCGAGCTCAATGTTGGTCATGCCTATGTGGGTGGTGGAGATTATCCCAAAGCAGAAAAAATACAAACCGGATTGCTGGGTGCTGAAATCGCAAGAGATCCTTCCGGATATTTTAAAATTACAAGAATTCTCAAAGGAGAGAACTGGGATAAAAAAGTACGATCTCCATTACATGATATCGGAGTCAATGTAAAAGAAGGAGATTATATTCTTGCAGTGGATGGAAATTCCACGAAAGATGTTTCTGATTTTTATAGTTTAATGGTTGGCACAGCGGACAAACAAGTTCGTTTGAAAGTGAATTCTACTCCTTCTGAAACCGGTGCACGTGTTGTTACTGTAATCCCCATTGCAGATGAACAAAAATTATATTACTATTCCTGGGTTCAAAAAAATATAGATAAAGTATCGAAAGCTACCAACGGACGTGTTGGTTATCTGCATATTCCGAACATGGGTAGCGAAGGCTTGAATGAATTTGTGAAATACTATTATGCGCAACTCAATAAAGAAGCGCTTATCATTGATGATCGCGGCAATGGTGGCGGCAATGTTTCTCCGCACATTATCGAAAGACTACGACGTGAACCCACACAAATTACCATGAGCAGAAATGGCAAACCCACATTTGAACCCGTCGAGCAAATTATTGGCCCAAAAGTCGCATTGATCGATGAATACTCTGCAAGTGATGGAGATATTTTTGCGTACCGTTTTAGAAAACATAAACTCGGCACCATCATCGGAAAAAGATCCTGGGGTGGAGTCGTTGGTATTCGTGGAAGTTTGCCTATCGTCGATGGTGGATATCTAAATCGACCTGAATTTGCAAGGTACGATGTCAATGGCAAACAATGGGAAATAGAAGGACATGGAGTTGATCCTGATGTTGTCATCGACAATGATCCTTACAAAACATTTATGGGTGAAGACCAGCAACTGGACAAAGCTATCGAAATCATCAAAGACCAGATGAAGGGAAAAACGTATAAGGAAGCAGCGCCACCGCCATATCCGAAGAAATGAAAAATGAAAAATTAATAATTAAGAATGAAGAGTTGATTTGTTGCTGGGGTTTCGCGGGGTTGTTGCAAGCGTCTCTCTTGCAACTTACGAAATCAGAATAAAAAAAAAGGAAGTTGCTGGCGTTACGTCTGCAACTTCCTATTTTCATCGATAAAAATTACCACTCTATCTGAATTGATAACAAAATGAAATTTGCACGGAACCTTAATCTTGTCTTGGCAGTTTGTGCTGTATCTAATTCAAATTTAAACAGCGGTCTATGAAAAAAATCTTTACGAATATCTTATTTGTATCTTCAATTTTACTTTCCATCACCTTTCCAGTTGACTCAGCAAAAGCTCAATTCGGCAGTATGGGTGCGCCACAAGGTCCGCCACCCGAAGGAAAAATTCAAGGTCAGGTTTTCGATAGTCTTACGAATGAGCCTTTAGGTTTTGCAAATGTAGTCTTGCAGGAAGCTTTAGAAAAGAAAGACGTCGATGGCGTATTGACAGAAGACAATGGTAAATTTAAAATCAAGAATCTGAAGAATGCCAAATACAATGTGGTCATTTCATTTCTCGGATATCAACCCAAAACAATGGGTCCTTATAAAATCAATAAGGATGTTCAGGAATACAATTTAGGAAAAGTTTATTTGAGTCCTAATACAACCGATTTGAATGAAGTCACCGTCGTAGGTCAAAAGGATTTGATTGAAAATAAAATTGACCGGATGGTGTATAATGCGGAACGCGATGTGACATCAAAAGGTGGAACCGCTGCAGATGTATTGCGCAGAACACCTTTGTTGACTGTTGACCTCGAGGGAAATGTTTCGATGCGAGGCAGTAGTAACCTTCGTATACTCATCAATGGTAAACCCTCTACGATTATGTCTTCCAATGTTGCGGATGCATTAAAGATGATTCCTGCCGATGTTATTGAGAAAGTCGAAGTCATTACCAATCCCGGTGCAAAGTACGATGCAGAGGGTACCGGTGGAATCATCAATATAGTGACCAAGACAAAAAAGATTCAGGGAGTCAGTGGTTCCATTTATGCAAGCGCTGGAACGAAGAGCAGCAACCTCGGAACGAATCTTACCGTGCGCATGGGTCAATTCGGAATCAATGCAAATGTCGGTGGATATTTCTGGAGAGGAAATGGGGAGTCCAACATCGATCGGGAAAATTTATTGGCTTCTGTGACTCCTTATTACAAGCAGCAAGGCACCTCTTCAAATTACGGAGGAGGTTTGTTCGGACAAATCGGTGCTGATTATGACATCAACAGTAAAAATTCATTATCCCTGACTACGCGCTTTCCCATTAACCTGTTTCACTCTGATAATGGAATGACCACTTATGGTGGTTATACATCTTCATCATTGCCATTTTTATTCAGAAGGGAAAGTGATGCATTGAACCGTACTATCGGAACGGACATCAATCTGGATTACAAAAAAACCTTTGGCAAAGAAACTGAAAGAGAATTTGGTCTATCCGCTCAATATTCATACAGCAACAAAAAAAGTGAATATGAAACGGATCAGTTCGATTCATTACATGTGCTGACCTATAAAGAAAACAGTCCGAATCTTGGATTAAACAAAGAGTTGACTTTCGCAATGGATTATTTACATCCAATCAGCAAAAACATCAATCTGGAAGTTGGAGCAAAAACCATTTTGAGAAATGTGTACAGTGACATTTACTACGATACTTTGAATCTTTCCAATCAGCAATATCTCAGGGATCACGATCGCGACAATATTTTTGATTATGATCAGGATGTTGCAGCCGCTTATTCGCAAATTACATTTCCAATCACAGAAAACCTGAAAGCAAGGGCAGGACTAAGATATGAACACACCTTTATCAAAGGATCGACTGCGGCAGATGACAATGATTTTAAAAACAACTATGCATCCTGGGTTCCTTCCGGTTTGATTGCCTATACACTAAAGGATAAATCGACATTGAAATTTTCATATTCGAGAAGAATTCAAAGGCCCAGTTTGGCCTATTTAAATCCATATGTGAATTACAATGACCCAACAAATATTTCTTATGGCAATCCGGAACTCGAGCCGGAGTTGACGGAATCTCTTGAGTTGAGTTATTCATTTACTAAAGATGTAAAAAATGCAACCATATCCGTCTATCATAAAATCACAAATGACCTGATCGACAATTATCGCTTTGTGGATTCCTTGGGCATAACCCATTCCACTTACAATAATCTGGCAACCAATTTTTCTTCCGGCATGAGCATCAATGCCGGCATCATGAAACTTGGAAAAATCATCCTAAACAGTACAGTCAATTTGTATTATCAGAAAATCGAAAGCGATCAGTATAGTGATGTAAAAAATGATGCATTCAGTTACAGCTTGAATGGATTTGCCAATGTATATATCACTCCTTCTTTAGGCATTACCTTTTTTGGATTTGTCAATTCACCGAAATTGACTACGCAAGGAAAACAATCGAGTTGGTTTGTGTACAGCATCGGATTGCGTAAAGACATGTGGAAGAAAATGGGAGGAATAACTATAGGTATCGACAATCCATTCCATCCTAAAATGAATCTCGGATCAGAATTTAAATCAGATAGTTTCTCCTATGTAGCGGATAATAAATTTTTAGGTTGGGGAATTCGCGTAGGCCTTGACTATCGTTTCGGTAAAATGGAATTCGGCGGCAACCAAAAGAAACGTAAAGGCAATCTCAATGATGATTTGAAACAAGGAGAAGGAGAGGGTGGTGGCTCTGGAGGAGGAGGAAGAAATTAAAAATTAAAAATGAAAGAATGAAGGATTGAAGGAATGAAAGAATAGTTCTTTCTCAGTTATATAAATTTTTAAGCCCGTAGGGCTTTAATATTATAGCCGTTGGCAACGCCCACGGAATGCACGAACACCAAAATTCAAGCCGAAGGGCTATAACAGCAATAGCCGGGGGTGCAACCTCCGATAAAATGTGAGTAGAATTTCTAGCCCGAAGGGCCTGAACCTTTTGCCACGAATATCCAATTCCAAAATTATTTCCAAATTTTGCAACGTTTGTCTTTAGCTTTGGATATATAGATTAGATCACAAACAGATTGATGATTGCCGATCGATTTTAAGTTAACAAACAATCAATGGTCAATTGTCGGTGGTCAATGGTCGATTTATTCATTCAACAAAAAAGATTAAAATGAAGCAATTCGCGTATAAAAAATTTGTATCCTTTTCGGCTCTAGTATTGATGTTCTCCATGCTGTTTTTGCAATGCAGAAAGAATGAAGACGTCACTATCAATGAACCCTATCAACCTGTTTATATCTCTGGTGGTGTTTATGGTAATGTTGTAAATAATAATGGAGATCCCGAGCCCAATGTAAAAGTCAGCAACGGAACCAATTCCGTGTTGACGGATCAAAATGGTGTTTTTATTTTAAAAGATCAATTATTGGATAAAGCAGGAGCACAAATCAAATTTGAGAAAACCGGCTTTTACACCATTTACAAAAGTGTGATTCCCATTAAGGATAAAATGGTGTTTACTAAAATGCAATTGATTCCTAAAACAATTACAAAAGTTATTAATGCGGTAACGGGTGATGTGATTGTAACCAATGGAAATGCGCAAGTCACCATTCCTGCAAGCAGTATTGTTGATGCATCTGGAAATTTATATAGTGGACAAGTGCAAGTTTATACCTATTGGATGGATCCTACTTCTGAACAAACCGCTTTGCAAATGCCGGGCAACTTAACCGGTCGCGATAAAGATGGAAAAGAAGTCTGTCTTCAAACACTCGGAATGATCGCAGTTGAATTGGAAGACCTTGTCGGCAATCCTTTAAATATCGTTACTGGAAAATTTGCAGAAGTAAAACTTCCGATTCCAACATCATTGGATGCACAAGCAAAAACAAACATTCCGCTTTGGTATTACAATGCATCTAAAGGGGGATGGATAGAAGAGGGAAATGCCAAGCGCGAGGGAAATTTTTATGTCGGACAGGTACAACATTTTTCGTTTTGGAATTGTGATTATCCAAGAGACCTCGTACTTGTGAAAGGTCGGGTGTTTGATGTTACCGGAAAGCCGATCGGAAATGCATTCATTGAAATCCTTCAGGAATCCACAGGACAAAAGGGTTATGGATGGACTACATCGGATGGATATTTTGAAGGTAAGATTCCGGCATCATCTTCATTTGTGATGACCATATTTGCCGATCAATGTCAAAGTGCATTTGTAAAGAAGTT
>JBGAWX010000232.1:0-5456 GCA_044227375.1 Saprospiraceae bacterium | reverse complement strand
CGAATGTCGCCGGCAATCCGGGATCTGTACTAAATCTTACTGGTCCATGGAAATTGGCGAATGACCAATCCATTGCAATAGGAGGGGTTCATACTTACCAGATTTCAGTTAAAGTTACACTGGATCTGAATCCGTCTTCCGGAGGAGATAATGTCTATCGAGAATGTGGAAGAACCACACCAAATTCACCATCTTCAGGGGAAGGTTTGTTCAACGAATCTCAAATTGATATGAACAATGACGGTATTCCGGAACATACGGATAAGGTCTGCGGAGACCTTCCGTATGTTACGAGTACCAAAACAATCAGCAGTGTGAATCCATTGGGAGGAAACATGTTTGAGATTACCTATCAATTGCAGGTAAAAAATATTGGCGGAATGATAGGTCAGTATGATTTAACGGATGCACCGGGATTTGACAATGACATTACGATCAATAATGCATCATTTACTTCAAACGTACCTGGTTTACCAGGTGCACCATTGATTGGTTCAGGACCATGGAAACTTGCTAACGACATCACGATTGGTGTTGCAACAATACATACTTATCTGTTGAAAGTGAAAGTTACTCTTGATTTGACAACAGGATCAGGAGGTGACAATGTATACAAAAAGTGTGGTCAGGCCAAACCGGGTGATATCTCTTCGGGCGAAGGAATCTTCAACGAATTGAAACTGGATAATAACAATGATGGAATTCCGGAAGAAACTGTCAAAGTCTGCGGTGACTTACCTTATGTTACTCATGAGAAATTCTTTATGAGTGCGACATCTTTAGGTAACGATATGTACAACATAGTTTACAATATCGTGGTGAAAAATACAGGAGGTGTGAATGGTCAATATGATTTGATTGATGCACCGTCATTTGATGATGATATTACAATTCTGAATGCTTCTTACACATCGAATGCACCTGGAAATGCAGGAAGTGCATTAGCAGGAACGGGTCCATGGACATTGGCAAACAACCAGAGTATTATTCCGGCTGCAGTGCATACCTATCAGTTGACCATCAAGGTGAATTATAATGCATCAATGTCTTCTCAGGGAGATAATGTGTATCACAAATGTGGATTCAGCGAAGCGGGTAAGCCTAAAGCAGGCGAAGGTTTGTTTAATGAATCCAGATTGGATAATAATGATGATGGAATATATGAAGAGAAGTCAAAAGTGTGCGGTGATCTTCCGGAACTTGGAAAATATGGCAGTCGTGTATGGGATGATAAGAATGGTAATGGACAACGCGATGCAGGAGAATCCGGTATTCAGGGAATTCTTGTAACACTGTATGATGCAGTGACAAAAGCGGTAGAGCGTACCATGTTGACCGATGCGAATGGAAAGTATCTCTTCGAAAACCTACCGGTTAAAAATTATTATGCAAAATATGCTTTGCCCGCAGGATACATATTTACAAAACCAAATCAGGGACCTGATTCAACGGACAGTGATGTCGATGGCAGTAATGGTGCAGGCACAAATAAAACAACCTTCCTGGATTACGGTGAAGAAGATCTAATAAATGATGCGGGAATGATGAAATGTGCTACAATCAGTGGAGATGTTTGGTATGATGTGGATTTGGATGGAATATACGATCCTGAAGAAAAAGGGATCAATGGATTGAAAGTATATATCATCGATGCCATGTCAGGAGCTACAGTCGCTACATTGATGACGAGTACAAAACCTGGAACGGCTTCGGATGACGGGTACTATAAATCCAATTGTTTGAATCCGGGAATGTACTATGTAGTATTTGAACGGCCGGGACATTTGGGTGCAAGTGCTCCTTATAAAGGAACTGATCCGAATAAGGATAGCGACATTACGCATGAAAATGGAATTAATTCAACGAAAAAAATTACACTGTTGAGTGGTGATGTCATTGTCGGTCTTGGTGCGGGATTCCAGATAAAATCATTGGTAGGTGATAAAGTATGGATTGATCAGAATGTCAACGGACTTCAGGATAATGGGGAACAACCATTATCAGGAGTCATAGTATCCGCATTCAATAAACAGGGAGTTAAAATCAGTGAAGGACAATCCGGTGCTGATGGCAAGTTTGTTTTGGATGGACTAGTCCAGGGTGATGTCTATGTAAAATTTGAAGTGCCGAATGCAAAATATGGATTTACAATTCCACATGCTGGTATTGATGATATGGACAGTGATGTCGATGGAGTCAATGGTTATGGTACTACGAAAACTTTCAAGATTCTTGCGGGCGAGGTAAGACCTACTATTGATGCGGGAGTCGTATCACAAGCACTTGCATTGGAGTGGTTGCTGTTTAACGGTGAATACAACGGAAGTTTCACGGAATTGAATTGGGTTACCGGAGTGGAAGATGGAAATGATCATTTTGTTGTTGAGCGCAAACATGAATCGGAGAAGAACTTCAGTGAAATCGGAAGAGTATCAGCACATGCGGATCCTTCTCTGCCAAAACACGAATACAGTTTCGATGATTTTGATGTGAACAAATCTGGAGTTTACTATTACCGCATAAAGCAGGTAGACCGAGATGGACGATACACATTCAGTAGAACGATTTCTATTCGTGTGGAAAACGACAACGATGAAGTCCTTGTAAGTATTTATCCGAATCCGGTTAACGATTTATTGAAAATTGATTTCTGGTTGCCTAAGGATACCGATTTGGAAGTGAAGGTGTTTGATGCCAATGGAAAAGCGGTAATGATCGCACCATTCAGCCAATTCAAAACAAAAGGCGCATACAATGAATTGCTTTCAACTGCGAATCTGATCACGGGGCAATATGTCCTTCAGATAACGACGGTGTCAGAAGTAATTCATAAAAAGTTCACGGTCTCAAGGTAAGTTAAATAGTTTTAGAAAACGAAAGTCCCGTCCGCTTAATGGCGGACGGGTTATTAGAATCTTGATTTCTTGGAGGCACGTAATGGTGATTTGAAAAATTTTATTATTAAAAATCGAAATACTCAATACTCAGGGAAATAAAAAATTAAATGAGAATTGAAAAATGAATATGAGGAGATGAACATAGTATTTTTTCAAACAAAATGCTCAAAACTCAACAAGTGATTTAATATTATTTTCAGTTCAAATTTTGAGTATGAATGAGATCCAAAACTTGAAATGAAATAAAATGCATAAATGATCTGCATAAAGTACTTAAAAAACATCAGATCAATAAATTTAAATGTGTAAATTATTTGTGTGCAATTTTTTAAAAGTTACAAAAACAAATATTGAAATAGAAATGAAAATTAATTTAGGTTTGCGCTTTAGAGTTTCTCAGATATGATTACTACGAATAGAACCTTACACAATTTATCAGGTTCTGTAAACACGAATTCCAAAATTCGTAAAATTCAGAATCGTGCTATGGTGACATGGAATAGCAATCGTATCAGTGCGCTCAATCAGGTGTTCAATAGTTTAGCGGGCACCGGATGTTTTTTCAAACCTTGTTATATTAAAGTGATTACAACTCCGTCAGATGGGAATGTTTATTATTTTCCTGCGGCAGGACGAAGTATATTTTAAGATGTTTGGTTGAAGAAGCGCAACCAAAGATCCAGTTTAATAACATAGAACTCAATCTCGTGTGAAGCCGGCCTTCAGCCTGTTTCATTCTAACCAATGCAATGCTCTTAATGAAGTTTCCGGGATTTAACCCGGAACAAAGTGTTTGATGCTGTGATGTCATTCGCAGTATGTGGTGATTATCATCATGGTGATGATGTGCATGGCATTGTATTGCAGTTTTAATTTTTAAAAGAGGAAGATGAATTGTGATGTGGAGAAAATTAAAAAAACAAAGAAGTAAAAATTGAAACCATTTAGTATTTAAAATAAAATATTGTTCACGATTTAATTCACAACAATGAAACGTATTTACTTCAAGCAATTAGAAATTTCATTAAGCGTTTTATGCTTATTAATTTTCTTTGGTCTGGATTCACGAGTGTATTCACTGAATTCATCAAGGACAGAATTAGTTACCGGTTGTTCAATCACTAGTTTGACAGCAGTGCCGGGAAGTTGTAATTCAACAACAAATTCCTACACCGTAACGGGTACAGTTCAGTTTACCTACCCACCGAGTACAGGAACGCTGACAATTCAAATTTCTGGTGGAGGAAGCCAGGTATTTAATGCGCCCTTCGGCACCAGTAAAGATTATTCAATCACAAATCAAGCTGCTGATGGTGCATCTCATACGGTGACGGCAACGTTTAGTGCAAGTTCAACTTGTACAAAAAGTAAAACCTACGTTTCACCAGCATCCTGCATGTCATGTCCTTCAAATTCTTGTTTGTCAAATGATCTTTTGATGAATGGCAATATGGAAACCGGTACTCCTCCAAGCAGTTGGGTTGTGGCCAGCGGTACACCTTCATCAGAATGGACATTGGGAACGGGATCTACAACAGGTGATTTCGGAGTTTTGAATAATGATGATGATAATACGGATCGTTATATCGAACAATACATTTCAACGGGGATAGTTGCAAACAGATTATACATGCTCAATGCACTTGCAGCCACCCATGATCCCAAATATTCAAATGCAATTGCAGAATTGTACATGGAATTTTATAATGGCAGTACGTTACTGGCCACTTCTTCCAAATCAAACACTACATTCGTTTATAATGGTAGTTTGCAAGCTATGGCAACAGTTGCCATGAATGCCCCTGCAAATACCAATAAAGTCAGAATCGTTGGACATAGTCGCGGTCGTGCACTTAAAATTGATGATGTTACACTAAAGGTGTGTTATGAAGCTATAGGAATTAAACTGGTTTCCAAAACCAATGCAACATGTTCACAAAATATAGGACAAATTGTTGTCGCCGCTTCCGGTGGAAGTGGAGTATATGAATACAGTAAGGATAATAATACCTGGCAAAACACAGGGACCTTTTCAAATCTGGCTGCTGGTGTTTATACCCTTTATACAAGAGACAAGAATCTAACAACTTGTAATAAAGCCAGTATTCAGGTGCAGATTGATTTAGGCAGTTCCGGAGATTGCGGTGGCGAGATTTGTTTTATTGGAAAAGACAACCCGTCAATCGCGTCGGCCAAATTAACCTGGACTACGGACCCTGTTAATGGAACCGTAAAAATCAGAGCGACATTAGCCAAGTCCTTTGTAGATAATACATATGGCACCAATGCAATTGGCTGGCCTGCGAATAATCATGATTTCAAACACCTTACGGGTTCTGATAAATTGCAGCTCACACTATATAATAAGAGCAATGCCAAAGTCATGGAATTTGCAATGGATTATATTACTGCCAGTACTGCAGCGCCTTCTGGTTATAAGAGTCTCGGTGTTTCAGGTGGTGATGGAAGCATGATTTTAGGAAGTGCAGCTGATATTGTCAATATAGTAACATCCCTTGATGTAAACTTTAACCAATACAATTATGTACTTACCACAAA
>JBGAWX010000231.1:0-5457 GCA_044227375.1 Saprospiraceae bacterium | reverse complement strand
GGAATTTTTAACTCAAGTTATTTCCTTCGCAGCTGGGCAACATTATCTCGCAATAACCAATTTTTTCATTTGGTTGAATCTGCCTGATTGAACATTCACTAAATAAACTCCAGCAGGGAAATCTTTTGTGTTCACTTCTATCTTTTCTGAATTTGTGGAAGTGCCTGAATAGATTTCCTTGTTTGAAAAATTTGAAATCTTTATTGATGCTTCTTCATTTCTGAAACACGAAGAGCTAATAATTAGCAATTGATTTGCCGGATTTGGATACAATGTGAAGTTTTCAATTTGAATTCCATCATCGGTTCCAAGCAACTGTGTCAAATCACGGGCCCAGACCCCGGCATCTCCAATCCCTGCAAAAATTCCTGATCCGCTTGTACACAATGAAAAGGTAATATTATTATTAGTTAACCCGTCATTAATTGCCAACCAATTAATTCCATTGTCTGATGAAATAAAAATGCCAGCATCTGTCCCTGCAAAAATATTTGAGCCACTAACAGCAAATGAGCAGAATGTATTCAATGGAATATTGCTCACAAATGCCCAATTGTCACCGTTATCAGTGGAAGTATATAATCCAGTGCTTGCTCCGGCAAAAATATTTAATCCACTTCTAGCTAATGCAAATATTATTGGAGAACTCATTATGCCGTTATTCACTGCAGTCCAGCTATTACCGTTATTAGAAGTCTTAAATAACCCGCCATTTCTCGTTCCTGCAAAGATGTTAGATCCATCGACCAATAATGACATCACCAGCGTATCACTCAAGCCATTATTCATTGCTGTCCAGTTACCTCCGTTGTTTGTGGACATGAAAACTCCACCGTTAGTACCCGCAATAAGTGTTGATCCTCTTACAGCTAAAGAAGTGACAACATAATTTGTCAATCCATTATTCATCTGTGTCCAGTTCCCTCCATTATTGTTGGATAAGAATACACCATCATTCGTTCCTGCAAAAATGTTTGATCCACTCACAGCCAATGACCAGATAGTATTTTGTGCCAATCCATTATTGACAGCACTCCAACTGATACCGTTGTTCGTGGATAAATAGATTCCATCGCAGTTTGTTCCTGCGAAAATATTTGAATTATATGCAGTCAGAGAATAGATTGTCGAATTTGAAAAACCGTTATTTGAAACTAACCAACTGCTTCCATTGTTGGTGGAAGTATATATTCCGGCACAATGAGTCCCTGAGAAAATGTTTGATCCATTTACTGCTAATGAAAGAATCCATGTATCCGTCAACCCGTTATTGACCGATGACCAACTTCCTCCATTGTTGTTTGATAAAAACATACCAACTGGTGTTCCGGCAATAATGCTTGATCCTTCTACAGCTAGTGCAGTAATAGAAGGATGTGTTAAGCCGGCACTTGCGGCTGTCCAACTTCTACCGGTATCGGAAGACAAAAACACACCGCCATTAGTGCCTGCGAAGGTATTTACTCCACTGAATGCTAATGAATGAATGTATGTATTTGTTAAACCATTATTCACAGTTATCCAGCTATTGCCATTGTTTGTTGATAGATTCAGTCCGTCATCTGTTCCCGCAAATATGATTGATCCGTTCACGGTAATTGATTTTATTCTTTGACTGGTGAAACCACTGGAGGCAAACGTCCATGTGCTTCCATTATTGGAAGACTTAAAAACTCCCAAGCCTGTCCCTGCTAAAATAAATGAATCGCATACGGCTAATGACCAGACCGTACTATTTGCCAGTCCATTATTGACTGCAGTCCAATTGTTACCTGAATCTGAGGAGAAAAATACACCACTGCTGGCCGTACCTGCAAAAATGTTTGACCCACTGACTGTTAATGATAATATGTTTTGGGAAGTCAAACCATTGTTGACAGCAATCCAGGAACTGCCGTTGTTACTTGATAAAAATACACCACCTCCATTAGTCCCTGCAAAAATATTTGACCCGCTTACTGCCAATGCCTGAATTTCCCCGCCATAAGGTCCATTAGTTTGTTGCCATTGAGCTTTTAAAATAACTGAATAGAAATTGAAAAGCACCAGGAATGATAGAATTATTTTCATTTTTTTTATAGGCTAATTCAAGGTTTTACTGCACTATAAATTTAGAAATATGTTTCGTTCCTAAAATTATATTCGAATAAATATAAAGAGTGCCAAGTTCACAGGCTTAAGGGTTTGTGTTAAAGACTTGGGCCTGTTGGAATCGCAGCAGTTCAGATTTCCGGATACAGCCGTCATTTCGGACTTTTAGATAGGGTGGACGGCCAAGTCCGCCGGCGAAAGGGCTCGCGTTAAAGACTTGGCCCAGCGGGAAAATCAAGGGTCCTTTTGATAATTGACTCAGTTCAAAAGAGAGTGTCTACCTAATCAAGTAAAATAAATCTCCAGGATTTGGGATCACGGATCATTTGCTCTTTGCAAACAGGGCAAGGTTTATTGTTGTTTTTTATATTAGTGCTATCATGTTGCCATCTGATTAATGTGTTGGGGTCTGCATTGCCACAATTCCTGCATTTTATTTCGTAATCAATTTTGGTTCCTTCTTCGATTATGTCATCCACAAACAAATCATTGGTACTGACCTCCATTGTCCATTCAGTTATTTCTGTAACATTTTTACAGGCAAAACATGAGTACGAAGATGAACCATAGGCAAATCCTCCTCCATACTCAGAAGTAAATACTTTATAACCACAGTTGCTACAAATAAAATCAGCTTTCTTTCCCATTGTTTTGTATTAAGATACTAATTAGAGTATTAATTATTTGTAATTGATTATTGCATGTTGGAAAATTGTATTGAAGTTAGAAAAAGTAATCAAGTGAGGATAGATGCAGGAAAAGTGAGTAGCATATAGACACTAACTACACCATCACATATAATTTTTGCAATTATTATAAGGTTACTAATGCGGTTGTTCTGTTTATAGCAATACAATATTACAGATCGCATTTATTTAGTTCATTTAGGGACTCTTATTTCTATATGATTTCTCCTGAATGGCATGATAATATCAAAGGGGGTTTGGTTAGATGGTATTCCATATCGATAATCTTGATAAGAAAGTCCTCTTTCAATTTTACTATTATTAGCATTAATGATTCTTTCTGTGTTGCCATAATTGTATTCTTGAATCTCCTTTTTGAACAAGAAACCATCATTATCCCTGCTGAATTGAGATAAATTAAGAATGATATTGTTGTCGGTAGTTTCTTCGATATAAGGATAAATTTGGTCAATGATAAAGCTCCCTTTTTTTAAAAGTACCGGCAATAAATGTGGAGCAACTCCAAATCCATTTGCTACATTAATACACCAATCTATGTAACCTGGATCTATTTTGAAAACATCTCTTAGCTCATTGCCTTTGTATCTTCCCCAAGGATATTTAGTTTCTAATGTAAATAAAACATTTTTATCTTCATGAATAAAGAGTTTATTTTCGATGGCATATTTCTCGATGATTGTTTTGGTTGCCTTTTCCAATTCTTCCAGAGATTTATACTCTCCTGTTTTTTTCCAAGCCATGAATTAAAGTTTTAATGTGTGTTTAAACTAAATATAACTATTTTATTATACTCCTTTGCAACTAAATTCTATGATATCCAGATGGACGATGTTATGCCGGAAATAATATCAATAATAGCTTGTGTTTCCATAATTAAATATGGATTTAATCAAACCAATTCCAATTGTCTTTGTATCCCTTAATTCTACAATATAGTCGATGTCCTAACCAAATCACAAAAAGAAGAGCAATGCAAAACTCCGCCATATTCATGACGAATAATATGCAAAGTAAAATGGCGAAGGCGAAAGCAAAGAACAGAACTATATCAATAAATTTTATTCCTGTTGGGCGAAAATCGTCTCTGTTTTCGTTTTGATTTGTCATTGACTTTGTCATTTATTCATTATTTGAAAATTCAAATTTTCCCTATTGGAGTTAATGTGCTGTGATATATTTCGGTTATGTTAAAATGAGTCTTAATGCTCGATCCATAAAAGCACAATTAATTTTTAAATCACGACTCTCGAAAATAGATTTCGCTGATTATAAACGTATGAAAAAACCTGTAATCGAACAAAATCACTTAGCAACCTAGCCCCGGCCGAAAGGAGGTACGACTGGAGGACGGGAAGGGCGGGGGATACGGAGAGGGGGCTTTCGCTCCTAATTTTTTTCGCGCAAAGTTCGCTAAGATTAACCGCAAAGGGCGCAAAGGTGAGGCATTTCGAGGTTTGTTAATTTGGCGTATCTTTAATCTTTGGAATTGCCTCCTTACCCGGAACTTTCAGAGGATTATTTATTGGGCAATTGGATTGTATATTGTTGATAGACAATAGGATGCGATTTGTCGGCAATTCATTGAATCAAAAAGGGTTTTGAGGTGTTAATGAGATTATGTCGAATTCAAGTCCATATCGGGAGCGGTTTGATGCACTGAAAATTTGTGTGTTGATCCCGACTTATAACAATGCCGCTTCACTCGCAGGAGTGATCCGGGAGGTGCTGGACTTTACACCGAATGTTATCGTGGTGAATGACGGGTCGACGGACGGGACGAGAGAGGTGCTGGATGGTTTCCGTGATCTGAACTGTATTCATTTTCATCAGAACGTTGGCAAGGGCTGGGCTTTGCGAAAAGGTTTTGAAGCGGCTGTGGATGCGGATTATCGTTATGTGATCACGCTGGATTCTGACGGACAACATCGCGCGAAAGATTTACCGACATTTCTCGATGAGATTGAAAAGCGTCCGGATGCGATCATCATCGGCGCGCGAAACATGCAGCAAACGGATGTGCCGGGGAAAAGCAGCTTCGGACATAAGTTTTCTAATTTCTGGTTTCGTGTGGAAACGGGTATCAATGCGCCTGATACGCAAAGTGGTTACAGATTATATCCTGTGCAATTGCTCAAAGACATCCGCTGGTTCACAAAAAAATATGAGTTTGAAATAGAAGTCCTCGTGCGCTCCGCGTGGAACGGAATCGCGATTCATTTTGTGGGTATCGATGTGTATTATCCTCCTGCTGAAAAACGTGTCACACATTTCCGGCCTTTTCAGGATTTCTCACGCATCAGTGTGCTCAATACTTTCCTGGTGATCGCCGCTTTTCTCTATATCAAACCCAGGGATTTTATCCGCGGTCTGTTCGACAAACAAAAAGTAAAAACATTCTTTGATGAACATGTGCACAGTCCGCACCAGAGTACAGGACTCAAAGCCATGTCTGTCGCCTTCGGAGTTTTCATGGGCATTATTCCCATCTGGGGCTTTCAGCTGGTGTGCGCGATTTTTCTCGCGATTCTTTTTCGTCTGAACAAAGCCATCGTGATCGTCGCCGCCAACATCAGCATCCCGCCAATGATTCCAGTGATCATTTTCCTGAGTTATAAAATGGGGCATTTTGTGCTCGGTGAAAGAGCTGTGGATATGGCCT
>JBGAWX010000230.1:0-5468 GCA_044227375.1 Saprospiraceae bacterium | reverse complement strand
CCACCAACCGAAATCTCAAAGAGATGGTGGATCAAGGAACATTTCGTGAAGACTTGTACTATCGATTGAATACAGTACCAATCAGAGTACCTTCATTAAAAGAAAGAAGAGAAGACATTCTCATTCTGTTCAGAAAATTTGCTCAGGATTTTGCTGAAAAATATAGGACTACTCCAATCGAACTCGATGAGAATAGTTCAGAGATGATTGAAAATTATTCCTGGCCTGGAAATATTCGCGAGTTGAGAAATGCAGTGGAGCAATTGTCCGTTTTGTCCGATCAGAAAGTCATCAAAGCCCAGGATTTACAGCGCATTATTCCGAATATTAATTCAAGAAATTTGCCAATGGGTCCCATCGAACAGGAAACTGTTGGAGGAATGCACGAACGGGAAATATTGTACAAGCTTTTATTTGATATGAAACAGGATCTCAATCAATTGAAGACCATGTTTTTTCAGTTGGTTCATGCCAATGATCTGGAGATGCCTGCTGCGATGGAAAATGTATCTTCATCGTTTCCTCAAAGTCCTCAATTGCCTTTTGGAACATCATCATCACAAGGATGGAATGCCAATCAGATTTCCCATGGACCCAAACAAAGTGAAGAAAATCCAATCATTTTATCCGGTGACAAAGGAAATTTTGAAACGGTAGAAGTGATGGAAGAAACCTTGTCATTAAATGAAATGGAAAAAGATATGATTGCCAAGGCACTTAAAAAATACAATGGCAAACGCAAAGATGCGGCGGAAGAGCTTGGCATTTCAGAAAGGACACTGTATCGCAAAATTAAGGAATACGAACTCGATTCATGATCAAAGCATTTTATATATCCGCGTTTCTTTTAAGTTTGATCTCCTGCTACAGCTTTAAAGGAATCAGCATTCCCCCTGATGTCAATACATTTGCCATTGATCCTGTAGTGGATCAATCGTTTAATGCACCAGCGACCTACCCGGTTGATTTTTCTGAAGCAATGATTACTAAAATTCGAAAAGAATCCAGACTCATCCTCAATAATCAAAATCCGGACATTGTATTTAAATGCAAAGTGATCCAGTTTTATGTAAGCAGCCAGGCTCCGCAACCCGGAGTGACTTCTGCGATAAACAGATTAAACGTTAGCATTGAAGTTGAGTACGATAGCAAGAAAGATGATAAGCAGGATTGGAAATCATCATTCAGCAGATATCAGGATTTTGATGCAAAGGAAAATTATTCTTCAGTTCAGCAAAAACTAATTTCAGATATTAATCTCATATTAGTAGATGATATTTTTAATAAAGCATTTACTAACTGGTAATCATGAGAAAAAAGCAAGACCTAACTAAAGAAGAAGCGATGATCCTATTGCAATCGCAACCCCTCAACGCCAACTTATGGCAATTGTCCAATGATAATTTGAAAGCAAATGCTTTGCGTTTTCCGGATCCTTCCTACCTGGACTCGCTGAGTTGGCCTGTTTATATGAAGGAGAATCGGAAAACAGGAATTGAGAAGAGTGACCAAAAAGGAATTCAGTTTAATCATGAAGTGGCACCAGTTGAATTGAAAGAAGAAAAAACTTTTGATACAGAACCAAAGGAAGAGTTAACTGATCAAGTTTTTGTGGATCTGAAATCCAAAGAGGAATTTATAGAAAACGAAAAATCAAAAATAGAATTAAGTCAAATTACAGAGGAACAGGAGGGACACATTGAAGAGCAACGTGAACCTATACCTGTAAAGAAAACGAAACTTCCTTCGCAACGAAAAGTGAAGCAACAAAAAGCGATGACCCCGGAAAATGAAGTTTCCCCGGTAGAGGATAAAAAGGAACAAGAGATTGCAATGACCAGCATGGATACAAAATCAACTTCTATGGAAACACTTGATTTCTATGAGTGGCTCGAAGAATTAAAAGTGTCTGAACCGGGTGTTTCAGCGGAAGAGCCAAAAGGTATTAAACAAAAACCGGCCAGGCTGAAACCGAGACAAACAAAAGCTGCACAAGAGCTTGCTGATGCGAAAACGGTGGCAGAAAACAGCCTTAAGCTTGGTGAAGAAATCGTATCAGAAACCCTTGCCAGGTTGCTCGCCAGACAAGGTCATAAGGAAGATGCTGTGGAGATGTATCATAAATTGATTTTAAAATATCCGGAAAAAGAGGCTACATTTGCAGCCGCTATACAAAAATTAAAATCCTAAGGCTTATGCTGTTGACATTGATTACCATTCTGATTGCACTGGACTGCGTATTATTGATAGGCGTTGTATTGATTCAAAACCCCAAGGGGGGCGGTGTTGATGCTACATTCGGTGGTCAGAGCGCCAACCAGATGTTTGGTGCTGCAAGGTCCGCTGACTTTGTGGAAAAACTCACCTGGTGGTTGGCAGGAATTCTGATCGCTTTATGCGTATTTGCAGCAGTATTGTCTTCGGCTTCAGGAAATGTTGGCGATGCTCAACCCGGGCAGGAACCTACAGAACAACCAGCTGAACAACCTGATGGACAGCCAGCCGGAGAAACTCCTCCTCAGGGACAATAAAGAAAGCGGCAAAATTTAATGGCAAGGGGCAAGAAGAAGTTTGCGGCCGATCGTTTGCGGTTATTTCACTGGTAATTCAACATCAATAATTATATAGTAGATTGGTTACTCCATATCACTTGTTTCCAGTTACTGCATACTGATCACCGATTCCCATTCACGTTTCAACTAACTTGTCTAAATTTGTTGGAAAGTTAAGGATTGAAATTCCGCATATTAAGAAATATTGCCATAGGTCTTCTGATGATTCCCATTGCGGGGGTTCTTGGATTTTCAATAATGAAAATGAAATGGACCAAAGAAGTTTATGAGAGTATCGAAACTCAGCTTCACAAAGAAAAATTAAAAACATTTTGCTTCTCTTTAAAAGAATACCAATCGCTGAATTGGATTGATTCAAGAGAATTTGTTTTAGCAGAGCATTGGTATGATGTTGTTGAAAAAATTCAACTGGATGATGGATCTTTTTTGCTTACGGTTTTCTCAGACCATAAAGAAAGAGAATGGTGGGATCATTTCTTTTCCCAAAAGAATAATACACCGTTGTCGAAGTCAAATCACATTATAGAACAAAATTTTAAATGCAGTATTTTTCAGGATCTGATTGTTGATTTGCAAGTTCTTCCAAGAGTTCATGATCAATTTATAGATATCACCCACGGAATCAGTGCCGATTTTTACTCCAAATTCTATCCTCCTCCCCGAGCTATTTAAATCTGTATGACATCATTGCAATTGGTTTTAACCAATTGATTGAATCTATTGGCAGGAAAATCATTTCCGAATTAAATTTTTTTAATCACTGGATTGAATGACATCAATCATAACAATACAATCATGATGCGTATACTTTTTATACATATCAATATTATATTCTACCTGCTATCAGCGGAATTGAATGCCCAAAAAATAATCATTCTCGATGCAGTTGATTTGCATCCGGTTTCCGGAGTTCTGATCAGCACTACACAAGAAGGGAATCCAATCCATTCAATTGATGAAGTACATTTTGATTTGAATTCATTTCAATCCTCTGATAAAATTTCGTTTTCGCATTGGAACTACAACACGGTAGAAATGACCAAGAGACAACTGGAAGAGTCTTTTTACAAAGTGTTTTTATATCCAAAATCATTTGATCTCAATGAAGTCATTGTCTCTGCGAATAAATTAGAAACGAGCAGATCCGATTTGCCGGTTCAAAGTTTGGCGATATCCAAATCGCAGATTGAATTTTCAAATCCTGCAACTTCTGCCGATCTCATACAATCCACCGGTGAGATCCTGGTGCAAAAAAGCCAACAGGGTGGTGGAAGTCCCGTACTGAGGGGATTTGAAGCCAATAAGGTATTGTTGGTTGTCGATGGAGTGCGGATGAACAATGCCATCTATCGAGGAGGACATCTTCAAAACATCATTACCATGGATCCGTCCATTATCGAAAAGACGGAAGTAATCTTCGGACCTTCATCTGTGATATATGGTAGCGATGCTTTAGGCGGAGTGATACACTTCTATACAAAGAATCCTAAATTATCGGGATTGGATTCAAAAAAGATTTCAGGAGATGCCATGATTAAATATGCTACGGCTAATGAAGAAAAAACAGCACAGGTCGGATTTAATATTGGTTTTAAAAAATTTGCAAGTTATACTGCAGCGAGTTATTCAGATTTTGGTGATTTGCGTCAGGGGGCTGTTCGCAATCCGTTTTATGGAGACTGGGGAAAGCGTTTGTTTTATGCCGAGCGAATCCATGGAAGAGATACTATGATTGGCAATGGTATAGGCATTCTGCAAAAACCAACCGGTTACCATCAATACAATTTTTTGCAAAAATTTTTATGGAAGCCAAGTGAAAAATCTAAACACCTGATCAATATACAGTATTCAACATCTTCCGATATACCAAGATATGACCGGCTTACAGAAGTGGATGCGCAAGGTGTTTTGAGAAGCGCGGAATGGTATTATGGTCCGCAGGATAGATTGCTGGCAAGTTATTTATTTTCATGCAAACCGATGTCGAAGATTTTTGATAATCTTGATTGCAATTTGGCATATCAGAATATCGGAGAAAGCCGGCACAACAGAAATTTTCAAAGTGCCAATCTAAACCATCGGATAGAAAAAATAGATATCGGTAGTATGAATATCGATTTGTTTAAACGAATAAAGAATCATTATTTTCAATACGGACTCGAAGTCGATTATAACACAGTAAATTCGCAAGCTTACAAAGAAAATATCCTCTATGGAACACAATTTCCATTAGATACCCGCTATCCGGATGGTGGTTCGAATATGACGACTGCTGCAATTTTTGTATCGCACCAATGGAAACCAGGACCACATTTTATTTTACACGATGGTTTGCGATACAATTACACGTCATTGTCGGCGATCTTTGAAGACAAAACTTTTTTTCCATTTCCATTCAACAGGATTGAACAAAAAAACGGATCATTAACCGGAAGTCTTGGAGCTGTGGTTAAACTTTGCAAGAGTTTGAATGTAACTGCGAATCTTTCGACAGGCTTCCGTTCGCCGAATGTAGATGACCTTGCCAAAGTTTTTGAATCGGTAGCTGGAAGTCTTACAGTACCCAATCCGGATCTCGAACCGGAGTATGTGTACAATGCAGAACTCAGCATCAGGAAAACTTTTGAGGAACACAATGAACTTTCGTTTACCGCATTTTATACCTGGTATGAAAATGGTATCACAAAACAAAAAAGTCAATTCAATGGTCAGGATTCAGTTGTTTATAATGGAGTATTGAGCCAGGTGTTTACAAGTAAGAATGCATCAAAAGCTTTTTTGTGTGGAGTGAATGCACATTTGAGATTGAGTTTTAATGAACATTGGTCATTAAATTCCACGCTGAGTTACACTTACGGGAGAATTAAAACAGATTCTTCGGATTATCCACTGGAT
>JBGAWX010000022.1:0-20086 GCA_044227375.1 Saprospiraceae bacterium | reverse complement strand
TGATTGCATAACAAAGCCCCAAGTAAAGTGACATTAATTGTTTGAGTAACGTAGCAAGGACTACCACCATTTATAAAAACGATCATAGTAACATCATGATTTCCATAAAAACAAAACGTATAGAATGCCGTATCAGTTGATAAAATCGTTTTTATATAATCATGGCAAGCTGTGCCACTTACACTGGCTCTCCAATAAAAGGAGTCAATTGTAACCCCGGGAGGAACAACAGGTACAAACTTATAAATGCAATTAGCGTGAGAATAAGTGTTGAAAGAATATCCCACTCCACAAGGACTCTGTGAATAAACTAAATTCACATAAAGAATAACGAATAATAAAAGTAATTTTTTCATGACTTAAGTTTTTAATTGTAAAAAAAATAATATTGACTTTTTAAATAAATGAAATCCTGCCTAGGATGAATTTCATCTATTCAATGTCTTTTGATTCTTTTTATCAAAGGCAATGCGCTGCCATTAGCCATTGCGTTGCATACACAATGCCTGTTTGATTTCTGAATATGAAAATGGGATCAGGATGTAATCAAATCAGAATCAATTCTTCATTTATTACGATATAAAGGTAGAGGGGTAAATTGCGTGCGTGTTTGTTCGAAACATATTAAATGTTGTTCAAAACAAGTTAAATATTGATCGAAACCGTGCAATTGTTATTTGCGTCCAGTGTGATGGACTTACATTTACCTAAGTCACTTCGTCTTTATCCTGCGCATACAATTTTAATGTTGTCCCCGTATGCTTATCAAAAAAATGACAAAAAGCGGATAAGTCACCATATCCAAGTTTTGCGGCAATTTCTTTTTCATTATAGGATGTTTCTTTAAATAAGACATAAGCCTTTTGAATTGTTTTCTCGATTATTATTTTTCGCGTGTTTAATCCAGTCTCGATTTTACAAGCCAGATTTAGATTTTCCCGCTTAATTGATAAATAATTGGCGCCATCAATAGGCCCAATCAAATGACCATTACCCAGATTCGAATCCAGATATTTTAAGAATTGGCGATGGATTTGTTCAGCAATGTTCTTTTTCATGTTCACAATTATTTATTGAATTACTTAAAATTAACGTCCTCAACTTAGGGTAATTCAAATTATAAATAAATACCACAGTTACCAATATACATAGGTGTTCATTGACGAATTACCTACTGTTTATCCTGAAGATGTGTTAACTGAAAATTCACTTTGAAATTTGACAAAATTCAAATTCCAAAGAGTGTCTGCTGATTTTAATTTGAAAAGGGCGTTCAAATATACAATCGATTCATGGGTGTTTTTCCCCATACAGTATAGGATTTTTCCTAAAACTTGGAGATATTAACTTATTGTGAAATAAATAAACGTGGTTCGAATCTACCGAAATCAATTTTGTAAAAATTGATGTTCATTTTAATTTTTGGAAATTATTTTGCTTACCAAGAGTGGATGCACAAGACAAAGCACTTATTTAACAGAATTTCTAACCGTTGCCAAGAAGCTCCTCACCGCATTAAAACTTACCTTCTTTTCCAGAAAATATTCCTTCGCAGATTTGGTTTCTGCTTCTGTTGCTTTTAAATGCTGTAGAATATTGGCAAGATGCATTTTCATGTGGCCATATTGTATGCCGGTGGTAACCAGTGATCTGACTGCTGCAAAATTTTGTGCAAGACCGGTAGCAGCCGTGATCATCATCAGTTCTTCTGCAGTTGGATTTTCTAATAATTCCAGAGAACGTTTCGCCATTGGATGCAATGCAGTCAAACCCCCAACAGTACCAAGCGCTAATGGAATTTCTAAACTGAAATAAAATTGTCCTTTGTCAATTGTACAATCACTTAAACTCGAATAGGTACCTGATCTCGCTGCATAGGCATGTCCGCAGGCTTCCACTGCACGAAAGTCATTTGCTGTTGCAAGCACCACCGCATCAATCCCATTAAATATTCCTTTGTTGTGTGTGACGGCACGATACGGATCGAGTTTTGCAATTTGCACTGCGGTATAAAATTTTTCCGCGAATTCTTCTGCGTTGAGATTTCCATTAAATTCTCCTAATTCAGATATGGGACATGATACCCAGGCTTTAACTATACACTCCGGCGTATAATTGGATAGTATGGACATGATGATTTCCAATTCACGTTCATCATCATTTAATGCTTCTGTGTGTGTAATAAACCGTTCAAGTGTATTGCTGAATGATTCCAGACAGGAATTGATAAAATTCGCTCCCATAGAATCACAGGTATCAAATGCAATCAGAAACTGATGGTAATTCGGAATGACTTCTATGCTCTTCAATTCTATTTCACCAACACCACCACCGCGCTCAATCATATTGCGAGTCAGATCCTTTGCATCGTCCAGCATCATCATTCTCAATTCAGGAAGAAGCTGGCTTAACTTTTCAGTATCACCATTCCACAAAAAATGAATCTGTCCGAATTTTTTTGTATTCAATACTTCAGCATGAATGCCTCCTCGATCCATCCAGAATTTTGCTGCAGAAGCTGCTGCGGCAACCACACTACTTTCCTCAATCACCATCGGTACACAATAGGCTTTGTTGTTGATCAGAAAATTGGGAGCTACACTAAAGGGCAATGGAAAATTGGTAATCGTATTTTCACTAAAGCCATCGAGAATTTTTTGTTGGTCCTCATTGCGATGCCAATAACTCATGAGTTCATGCATCACATTCTCGGGATCTTTAAAAAAATTCTCCACCATCCATTTGATCTTTCCCCGTTTGGATAATTTAGAAAAACCACTGATGGTTTTCCCATTCGATGCATTAGGTTTCCTGGATTCCAATTAGCTTTTTATTTTGAGAAATGAATGTGCTATGTTTAATCCGCGGATTTGGGATTGAATGAACGTCCGCAGGCTCTCATAATCTTCTTTTGCATATTTCAACAAAGAAGACGCCTGACCATAGATCGCCGGAATTTTACTCTTTTGTATGAAATAATATCCATCGAGAAAATCACGGACCCCACCGGATATGATCAATTGCTTGCAAAGTATTTTTGATGATGATGCAATATCATTGCAAAAGTTTACCATCTCTTCTGCAGTATGTCCAACTTTTGTAAGCGGTAATAATTCCTGATCTGAAGCATTCGATTTCCGTTGCATCTCCAATACTGAAAAATTAGTTCCACCAAATGCGCCAAACTCAATAGCCTGAAGAGGCAGTTCAAGCAAGGCTTTCAAACTTGCAGGACCCATTCCCTGTCCGACTTCTTTAACTATGATGGGAAAATTAAATTCATCCAAAACTTTTTTTATGGTTTCCAATGGTTTGGATTTGAATCGATCTCCTTCCGGTTGCAAATATTCCTGCAGCGGGTTGATATGAATAATCAATCCATCCGCACGAAGCAGCTGCACAATTTTTTTTATGTTATCCTGCTTATTGTGTTGCAGCCATTGTTCGATTTGTGCAATTCCAAGATTTGCATACAATGGAAGATCCGGTCCGATTAAAAGTCTTACATCAAAATCGGGAAGATATTCCGGATGATCGATCAAATTCCGGCATGAACCCAGTCCAAAGCCCAAACCGAATTCCCTGCAGGCTTTTGCAAGATTTTGATTTATCGTCTTTGCCATGGTCGTTCCACCGGTCATGCTGGATACCCAAATCGGATAAGTGAGTGTTTTATTTCCGAAAGGAACTGCCTTTATCTCCTGATCCGCGGGATGCTGGCTTAAAACAGGCTCATAATAAAAGCGTGGATCATTAAGTTCCACACCGGTTTGAGAACCCATAGCCAATTCTATATGGTCCTTTTTACGGTCTGCTGGTAGTTCAATGTTTTTTGGCATGAATTGGAATTCGCGATGGTATAACAAAGTAAAGGAGAAATGGATGAAAATTCAATTACAAATTACGAAAGACGTTGCGATGAATCGGAATTCGAATTAGATTTGAAATGCCTATAAATAGGCAATTAAACCGCTAAATTCTCCACCTCATTTTCATTCGTAATTCGTATTTCGTCTTACGTAATTATCTGTTTTTTCGTAACTTTGCAAAAATTTGTCTAATGAGATATTATACCTTTTTTTTAATGCTTTTTTGTCAAAGCGCCTTTTTACAGATCTCCCCTAATCTGGCTATTAAAATGACTACAAATGAGAACGTACCGGTCCTTATCGAACTCAAAGATCAGGCCGATTTATCAGGAGTAAACATTTCATGGATCAAAGAACAAAAAGCAAATTATGTCTACAGAATGTTGAGCGAACAAGCGGCGATTAGTCAAACAGAAGTTTTAAATTATTTGAAGACGCATTCCATTATGTACAGATCTTTTTATGTAGTAAATGCAATCCGGGCAGAATTGAATAAAGATCAAATTCAAGAGATTGCTTCTTTTCCTTCCGTTCGCAAACTAAGTTATGATTCTTATGTGAATGCAATTCCACAGCAAGATCAAACTTTACATTTAACTACCCGGTCTCCTGAAATTACATGGGGAATTCAACGTGTTGGTGCAGATAAAGTTTGGGCAAGAGGTTATGAAGGACAAGGAGTGGTTGTCGCAGGAAGCGATACTGGAATAAAATGGGATGGTTCGGCAATTAAAAATCATTACCGCGGATATAAAAATAATAATGTAGATCACAATTACAATTGGCATGATGCCATTCACCAAAACAGTCCATTAAGTGGCGTGAGTGACAATCCCTGCGGATTGAGTATTAAAGAACCTTGCGATGACAATTCGCATGGCACCCATACTGTAGGTACCATGGTCGGATTTACAGACGAACATGCTATAGGAATGGCGCCAAAAGCAGAATACATCGGGTGCAGAAACATGGAAAGAGGAAATGGCGCACCTTCAACTTATATAGAGTGTTTTGAATTTTTTCTAGCGCCAACAAATCTTGATGGAAAAAATCCAAAACCAGAACTGGCACCTCATGTCATCAATAACAGTTGGTATTGCAGTCTTGACGAAGGTTGTGACACCTCTACATTTCCCATTATGGAAACTGTAATCGAAAATTTAAGAACTGCAGGTGTTGTCGTTGTAGTTTCTGCAGGTAATGACGGAGCCTCCTGCAATACTTTGAATCACATTCCAGCATTGTATAAAAACAGTTTTTCAGTCGGAGCCATGTCGTGGAATGATACCATCAGCAATTTCAGCAGCAATGGTCCTGTAAACAATTATAGAAATGTAATCATTAAACCCAATGTTGTGGCTCCTGGATCGGCAGTTGTTTCTCAAGTTCCCGATGGTTCATTTCCTGCCTGGTATGGCACGAGCATGGCGGGCCCTCATGTCGCAGGATTGGTAGCATTGATCATTTCAGCAAATCCTAAACTTGCAGGTCAGGTTGAACAAATCGAGACCATCATAGAAGAAACAGCAGAACCTTTTACTTCTTTTTTTGATTGCTGGCCATATTCCGGTACAAGCATTCCCAATAATACCTATGGTTATGGTTTGATTAATGCAGATAAAGCTGTGGAGAAAGCATTGAAAACTGTAGTCGGAACCATTGATGAGCAATATACCGATTTTAAAATTTTTCCAAATCCGGTGATGCAAGAATTTCAAATCGAAAGACAGACCGCAACACCAACTCAGTTCATCATCAAAGATCTGATGGGAAAGACAATGATCATTAAAAATATTAATTCAAAGTATTCTACAGTTGATATTTCAAATTTAAACAGAGGATTTTATTTCATCAGTGATGAGCAAAATGGAAAAAGTTATCCTTTGATTAAGATTTAATGCTATTATAATCTTATGATGAGAAAACTATACAATCGCATCAACCGGAATGAACTGATTCAAAAAATGTTGCAAAGTGATGAGCAACGCACCACACTTTCTTTTTACAAATACCATAAAATTGAAAATCCACCTTTTTTCAGAAATTATCTTTATGAAAAGCTGGATGACATTCATACCTTAGGAAGAATTTACCTTGCCTCCGAAGGAATCAACGGACAAATTTCTGTTCCCACAGATCAATTAGACGCATTTAAGAATATCATCAACGACATATCATTCCTCAAAGGAATACGCCTGAACTACGCTATTGAAGATGACGGCAAATCTTTTTTCAAATTGATGATCAAAGTGAGAAATAAAATCGTTGCCGACGGCATCGATGACCCGACGTTTGATTCTTCCGATTGCGGCATTCATCTCAATGCAAAAGAGTTTAACGAACTTGCTTCAAAGAAAGAAACCATCTTAGTCGACATGCGAAATCATTATGAATCGGAAGTCGGACATTTTGAAAATGCAATCCTTCCGCAAGCGGTTACATTCCGGGAAGAATTGCCTATGGTAAAAGAATTGCTGCAATCCGAAAAGGAGAAAGACATCATCTTGTATTGTACCGGTGGAATTCGTTGTGAAAAAGCAAGTGCCTATCTCAAGCACGCCGGATTTAAAAATGTATATCAGTTGAATGGAGGCATCATCGAATATGCCAGACAAGTACATGAACAACATCTTGAAAATAAATTTCTCGGCAAAAATTTTGTCTTCGATGAGCGGCTCGGTGAACGCATCTCTGATGAAATTATCAGTCGTTGTCACCAGTGTGGCGCTGTCTGTGATATTCATGTCAATTGCAAAAATGACCAATGCCATATTTTATTTATCCAATGCCCTGACTGTGCAAAAAAATACGAAGCCTGCTGCTCCCGCCGCTGTGCTGATTTTATTAAACTAGACACTGAAACACAATCCCAACTAAAACAAATCATCGAATTCAACGGTAGCAAATTTTCCAAAGGAAGGTATAAGGCCTTAGGGAAGGATGAGGCATTGAATGTGAGTTAACAGTTTTCAGTTGGCAGTTCGCAGTTAGGAAAAAGGTGTTAGTTGATGGATGTTTGTTGTTAGAAAAAACAGTAAGTTATTGATTCCTCATTTTCAATTTTTAATTCCATTTTATATATACTTACAAATTTCATTTATACAATGAGCAAGAAGGTGGTTTTACTGTTATTGTGCCCGCTTTACCAGGTTGTATTACTTATGGTGAAAATGTAGAAGAAGCAATTGCAATGGCCAAAGAAACTATAGCCCTTTACATTGAAGAATTCGAGGAAAGAGGAGAAGACATTCCTACTAAATAAAATAATTAGTAGCTTTGTATAATTATTCTTAAATGGCTATTATCAAAAATTATGATTAAAAACCAAATTCATCCCCAGTTTATTACTGATACTGCAGGCGAAAAACTTGTTATACTGACACAACAGGAATTTGATGCACTTATTGATGAGTTGGAAGTCCAGGAAGATATTGCACTATATGAAGAAGCTAAAAAAGATGATAACGGCAAAAGAATTTTATTCTCAGAATATTTGAAGAATCGAAAGGAGAATAATGGGTAAGTATACGGTTCAATTATCTATTAAAGCCAAAAAATTTCTTGATAAACTATCTGATAATATTACAGAACCCATTTTTGAGGCCATTCAAAATTTAGGTATCAATCCACGTCCTAATGGATATATAAAACTTAAAAGTAAAGATGCATATCGCATCCGTGTAGGAAATTACAGAATAATTTATGAGATCTATGATGATATTCTCCTTGTCGATGTTATTGAACTTGGGCATAGAAAGGATGTTTACAAATGATAGTTAATAAAATTTATGACCTTCAAATTTTATCTTACATTCTTCATTATTAATTTTTCATTTTTAATTCTTCAGTCTTCTTGTCAACAAAAAGAATTATCAGTTGGCACCCCTGCTCCCGAATTGCTTAACATGCAATGGCTCCAATCTGCTAACCTTAAACTTTCAGACCTAAAAGGCAAAGTCGTATTGATGCGCTGGTGGACTGATGAATGTATATTTTGTATTCAATCGGCAGATGCATTGAATGAATGGTATCAGACCTATAGTGACTCAGGATTGGTGGTGATCGGACTTTATCATCCGAAACCGGAACCCAAAGATTGCGATCCCGAAGAGGTTAGGGAATTTGTTTTGGATAAAGAATTCCGTTTTCCAATTGCCATTGATGATCACTGGTTGAATCTAAAAAAATATTGGTTGGATGCTAAACCGAGAGATTTTACTTCAGTGAGTTTTCTCATTGATAGAAAAGGAATCATACAATACATTCATCCGGGAGGAGAATATCATAAAGAAGTGGCTGAGAGTCATGATAAATGTGTAAAGGATTATTTGGAATTGCAAAGAAAAATCCAGGAGTGTATTAGGTCTAAATAAATAATACAGATTCATTATTACTATTCAAAATCTTTTATAGCGACATGATTTTTTTTAACCGCAAAGACGGAAAGGAATTCCGATTGATATCGGAACGCAAAGTACGCAAAGTAAAGAAAATTCAACATTGCATTAATCGTAGTGCCCTTAGCGAAAACTTTGCGCCTTTGCGATTAAGAAAAATATGCTACGCAGTACAAACATTATGGCTTAATTTTACACCATGTCAAAAGGCATTTTAAAAGAAATTCAAAAGAAGAAAGCACTAGGAGTAAAGAGCTTGGCGGTATTGGTTGATCCCGATCACTCCAATTTAAAAAATTTTGAACGAACAGTTGAACTCGCCAATTCAACCCATGTAGATTATTTTTTTGTGGGCGGTAGTTTAGTCATGCAGGATAGAATGGATGAATGCATTAAGTTCATTCGGGAGACGAGTAAGATTCCCATTGTATTATTTCCCGGAAATAATTATCAAATCAATTCGAATGCCGATGCGATTTTATTGTTGTCGCTAATCTCCGGACGAAATCCGGATTATCTAATCGGTAAACATGTGGAATCATCCATGCGACTTTATGCAAGCAAACTGGAAATTATTTCAACAGCCTATTTATTGATCGATGGACAAAACAGCAATACGGCATCCTATATCAGTCAGACTTTACCGATTCCCGGAAATAAACCAGAAATTGCATTAGCCACTGCGATGGCAGGACAGATGCTCAACATGCAATTGCTTTATCTTGACGCAGGAAGCGGTGCAAAAAATCCGGTGCCTCCTGCAATGATCCAAAAATTACAATCTTTTATTGACATTCCAATTATTATTGGTGGAGGTATTCGCGAAGCCGAAACAGTTTATGAAACACTACAATCCGGAGCAGATCTTGTTGTCATTGGAAATGCTTTAGAACAAAATCCAAAACAGATAAAAAGTATGATGGATGTTGTTCACAATTTTTCACCATTACAGGTAAAACGAAAATAACATGATTGGGCTGATCATGCGTTCAACTGGCAGTTGGTATGAAGTTTTATTGGAAAATGAAAAACGGATTATATCCTGCCGCATCGTTGGAAAATTAAAACTGGAAAAAGATATCATCACCAATCCCGTCGCAGTCGGGGATAAAGTCGAGGTCGAGATAGAAAATGATGAACAAGGCATCATTAAAAATATTCTACCAAGAAGAAACTTTATAGCACGTCAATCACCAAAATCCCGATTACAGATTCATCTCATTGCTTGTAATATTGACCAAGCCATGTTGATCACCTCCATGCGAGAGCCTGATCTCAAGCCAGGTTTCATAGATCGATTTTTATTGACTACAGAACCCCAGAATATTCCGGTACTTATCGTTTTTAATAAATGGGATATCTATACTGAAAAAGATAAAGCAGAATTCGATGAATTAAAAATCATCTATGAAAAAATTGGACATCAGGTATTAGCTGCGTCCTCGGTGGATTCTTATGGTATAGACGTCCTGAAGCAAAAACTAAATCATAAAACAACTTTGATTTCCGGTCAATCCGGCGTTGGAAAATCCTCTCTCATTAATCAATTGAGTCCCGGTTTGAAATTAAAAACGAGCAATCTTTCAGGCTATAGTGGCAAAGGAATTCACACTACAACTTTTGCCGAAATGTTCAGATTGGATTTTGATGGATTCATCATCGATACACCCGGAATAAAATCTTTGTCATTCAACAATCTGAGCGTAATGGATGTGGCTCATAATTTCAGGGAATTTTTTGAAATTTCTGATAAATGCCGTTTCGGATCTAACTGTTCTCATCGCAACGAACCGGATTGTGCAGTAAAACAAGCCATAGAGAATGGTAGCATCAGTGAAGTGCGTTATAAAAATTATTTAAACGTCGTTGATGAAATCGAAGCAATGAATTATTGGGAGCGGAATAAGAAATATTGAAATGCAGAAATGAGATATGAACGATGAGATCAGAGATGAGGATATCAGCTATTTGTCATCAGTCGTTTTGTTTAAAATCGAAATCTAGAAAAATTAGTTTGCTATCAGCAGTCCATTGTATAAGATCATCTAAGATGAATCTCAGAGTTCAGATCTTCAATCTTTACCAAATTGCCTTAATTTTAAACAACTAACTTCCTATCCGCATTTTTAAGCTTCGACAGATATCCATAAAACAAAGCGAATGAAAATCCAGCTAATAATGCAGCCAATGTTGGTTGCAATCCAGCCAACCAGTCATACAAACCGTGGAGGATAGCTGCAACCAGAAATCCAAGCACAATTAATGCTCCCATTTTTTCTTTGCGGATATATGCAGTTGTAACAAAATAAGCTACAATACCTGAAAATACAGCGTGACAAAAGACCAATGATAGGGAACGTAACATGACATTGACCATTGCATTCTGAACGCCAGACACCAATCCTTCAACACCGTAATCAATTGTCTTTGCATAGGCTGAATTAATAGCACTATTCCCATATTGTAAATTTTCAAAAGCAGCAAATCCAAGTCCGCTGAATACACCAATTGTGATTAATGACAATGTACTGATGTCCTGTTTAAACCATTTTAATGCAATAAAAATCGGAATGGCCTTTATCATTTCTTCCCAAATTCCAACTTGAAAAACAAAACCTATTAATGAAATCACAGGATTCTGACTATCTGCTAAATTCAAATAAAAATCAGGTAGAAATCTATAAATAAAAAGTAACAACCTAATACCAATAATACCAGTAAAGAAAAGTACAGGTATTGCCAATCGTTTAGTTTGCGAATCATTAATAATGAATTTCTTAAAAATAACACCCCAAACAAAAGCAAAAAACAATGCAAACATGGTCAATTGTGTGGAAGGTTGCTTTACTGTAATGATGAGGAGTGGTATAATTCCTAAAAACGTAACCGCCCAAAACACAAAATCCTTCATCAACACATGAATGTTGGAATGATCGATTGGAATGACTTCTTGTTTGATTGGGATCTCCTGTAAATCTTTTAGAATTGCCCGAGCTTGCTTGGCACTACTATCAATAAAACTATTGGATTGATACATACTGTTTTGATTTGATGCAGTCTGGTTTACCTCATTTGTTTCCTCAGTCTTTGATGCAGGGACGGCCACCTCATGTCCACAAACAGAACAAAAACGGTTTGAGCCAAATGCTGATTCATCAAATTCAAGATTGGAAGCACATGATGGACAGATGATTTTCATGACTAACATTATAAAACAATTTTGAATTACTTCTTATTCGAAATTCTATCGCAAGATAATCCCCATATTTTTATCCTTTTAGCAGATTTTTTAAATTCAACAGTCTTCTTATCGATGATTTTAATTGATTCTGTTTCATCAAGAGCTGGATCAAACAATGCATTGAGATCTGGCAGATCATCTTTGTCCAATTTGAACACCAGACGTATACTCTCTCCTTTCTCCATCCATTTGCCGGTGAATTTATAACGCTTTGGTGGTTTTTCCTCAAACACTTTAAAATGAATTAAAAATGTTTGGTTCTTATGCAAGATTAAATCAATATCCGCAACGTCATTTGCTGTGACCTGATACATTGAATGTTTTGCAGGACTGCAACTAAACCAAATCAGGCAAGTCAATATAAAAAGATATTTCATATTCCAGTTTAAAATTGTAAAATTAAATGATAATTCGTAAACGGGCAAACCTATTAAGGGCCTCTTCAACTACTATTTGCTCAGGTTTTTTAGATTGTAGTCCACAGACTTTGTTTGAAATATGCCGTAACACAGATCCCTATCCGGATATTTGTAAATGGCCTCTGCATAAGAAGAGAGATTAATGTCATGGAATTCTTGATATTCCTTTATCGGAGTCATCCAGGTCAATTTTTGCATTGCCTCATCCTCATTCGATGCAAACCTGTCTTCGGAAATAAAATTAACCAATTGGCCTGATTCATTAAAATAAAGCCAGGCTGAAATACTAATAGAGCCCTTTGTGAATTTTGCCTTTACGCTATCCTTTTCAATTTCCAGCCAGCTTATTCTGGGATCAATAAGACTTCCGGGAGCCATGACACACATATCGTTGAAAAATGTTACCGTCTCTGCGATGTTCATCTCCGTACCCGATTGGTATTGAACTTTGAACAATGAAAACAATCGGATATCCATAGATGCTTCACCATTTAGAAACTTATGAAATCCATATACAGGCAATCCCATCATCTCTGCTTTCATAAAAAACAAACGCACTGTAGAATCTACAAAATTATATTGCTCAGAAGAAAACGGCATCCACTCCGATTCTTCATTCTTACGAATCTTTCCTTTAAATGAAACTTTAAAATTTTTGATCTTAGGCTTATTAAGTGAACCAGAATACCGTATATACTTTTTAACCGGTTCAGGTAAGTACTGAATATCCGACTCCGCTAATAATTCTATTTTAAACATGCTCTGACTTAAATATTCATTTACCGTCACTTTGTATTCATGCTCATATTTCCAACCAAAAAAACCAGCTAAAGAAATAAGCAACAATAAAACATTCGCAATGGATCCATATTTTGCATCCTGCCAATTGAATGAGATTAGAATTTGAGATATACTAACAGCAAGAAATAAATATATCCACGAAAATTCCGTCCGATTGTAAAACATCAACGCGGACAGTACAAAAAGTATACAACCAATCAACCAGAATATACCCTGCGTTTTTCCAATATTTAGATGAAGTTGATTCATAGAAGCAAAATGAAAGGCCTTTAGGAATCCAAACAAATGGATAAATCCGTGAACGAGCATTACTACAAAAATGGCAATTCGCAACATGCTTCGATATTTCTATGTTACCTTAAATCGTTATAAACCATAAAATGCTTCTGAAGAGAATCATCTTAAGTTTTACGGTTTGAATGATAATAAATAAATACCATAATTAAAATCATCAAAACATTCCATGCAAAATACAATACAAGCCCAATTTTACTCATTACCCAATTGATGTCGATTATGGTCCAGGCTACACTTACCACACTAAGAATTCCATTTAATATCAATAAGGTATAAATGATTTTGCTTTTATCTGAATAATATGTTGACATCAGCCAGGTAGAAACGCCTAAAAAGCCATAACCCCACATTTCGTTGGCCCAACAAAACGAAAGTGGATTTGACATTGTAAACATGGCAATTGCAGGTTCATACTCTGGTTTAAAATGTGTCGCCAGATTGTGGATGAAAGTCGTCTGACAGATGTAATTGAATGAAATTAAAACACAAAAGATAATTGTTGAAGCGAATGCCAATGAAAGTTGAAACCTAATTGATATGGATTCTTTAACAGAGTTAAGATATAAAGCAGAGGCAAACATCAACATCCCTCCGATCAGTAGAAACCCAAAATAATACGGTATATTTTGAATTGGCGAATAATGCTCAACAAAACTGGCAACTGAAGTCCAGTCCCCCTGCGGCCTAAATACATTCACAATAAGATATCCGACAGGGCCGGATAGTATATATCCGGACAAAGCCACAAGCACTCCATTGGAGATTATTTTGTTATAATTTCCTTCTATCAAAATATTTTTACTTTTGAATTTTTAGTTTCCTGATTTCATTTGCGATACTTTCAGGCATTGTTCTGCAATTACAATTTTTACTATGCTCAATATGCCAATTAATTCGTTGTGTAAGAGTTGGATTCTTAGGCATTTTATTTTTTTCATGCCAGGATTTATTGATCTTATTTGGCTTCGTTTTCATATTTTCCCACAACAGCAGGCGTTAGACTTTATATTTAAACTTAAAAAACATACCCAAAAAAAATAATGCGTTGAAGTCTAACTGAGATTTCATCAATTGTTGAATTATCATCCAGGTCATACTCACCATTCCAATTGACTTTGCACTAACCAGGGACCAATACTTTAGTTATAAAAATTAATTACTTTCAGCCATTTCAATTCAGGTCTTAACAAATTTCACTTTACGCAAATAGAGGAAGCAATCCATTTGATAAAAACAAACAAACAGCAGGGAGCAATTAGTTTTAAAAAGGCGAATTGCACAACCAATTGCTTTTTAATCCCAATAAGAAACCATTTGTTTCTATTACTACAACAACTCCATTTATAGAAAAATAAATAAGTTGAATCGTAATGCATGTTAAAAAACGGATTGCCTCACTCTACTTACACAGTCAGTAATGAAATGAATCTTAAAAATGTAAATTTGAAATAATACAAACGAAACTCAATTGATAGAAATCAATTTATAGATTGAGAAATATCATTCTACTCCGTGTAAAGGCTATTAATAAAACAGATTTTATTAATGCAGATTCAAAGTCTCAACTTCAGGAATATCCAAAAGTCTTAACTGGATGTGTTTGTTATGCGCTTTGGTTTTAAATTCCTGAAAGATCTCGAGAACATCCCGGTCAATATAGACGCTGTCGGATCCATTAATTTCTACAATGGAATATTCCGGCAATTTGTCCAGTAATTCTACAAACCGTTTTTTGTTTAGAAAACTTACATTCAATGCCAGATCGATAATGATGTGACGGTTATGCCCATCATGTGTTTCTCTGACAACAAACCCGGCCCGATAAGTATGTTTAATCAGAAAATAAATGGCGTAACCAATGCCAATCAAGACGCCGACCAAAAGATCTGTAAGCAGTATCGAAATTACCGTGACAAGAAAGGGGTAAAACTGTTCATGACCCTGCTTTCTCAAGGCAAATATCATTTTTGGTTTTACCAAATTAAATCCGGTATGAAGCAGAATGACTGCAAGAACACAATACGGAATCTTGTTTATTAATGGAACTGCAAATAATACGGCAAGTAATAGCCAGAGTCCATGCGCAAATGCAGCCCTGCGGGTCTTCGCTCCGGCTTCAGCATTTGCTGAACTTCTTACGATCACTGAAGTAATGGGCAAACCACCAATCAATCCGCTTAAAAAATTTGCTGTTCCCTGTGCGACCAATTCGCGGTTTTGCGGAGTGACTCTTTTATAAGGATCCAGTTTATCAATAGCGGTAATACTGAGCAGGGTCTCCAGCGCAGCTACAAAACAAATGAGCACTGCATTACTCCAAATTTGTGCATTGGAAAAAAGAGAATTAAAATCCGGAACACGCAATTCCAGCATGATATTTTCAGGTATTCCGATAAACTGGGATTTATTGAGTTTCCATTCCGGAACAAATGCATTAAACATCAAGGCAAGCAGTGAACCAAAACAAACAATGATAAAATAAACCGGAATGTAATTCCACCTCTTTGAAAAATATTTATTCCATAAAAAGAGCAATGCCAATGAGAGAATTGAAATCAATATGGGTCCCTCGGAACTGTGTTCATACAGACTATGAATGCTGCTGAACAAATGATTGAGCGTAACGATGTTTACCAATTCCTTGGACCAAAAATCCGGTTGGTCATATCCAATCAATTGCGGGATCTGCTTCGATATTAAAATAATGCCAATAGCAGTCAACATTCCTTTAATAACTGATGAAGGAATAAAATAAGTAAAGCTCCCTAATTTGAAAAATCAACCCGCCACGGAGACAGACAGAAAAAAGATTTCTATAGATCCAAGTTGAACAATGGACGCCGCACATATTGCCGTCAAACCTGCTGCAGGCCCGCTTACACTTAATTCAGATTTACTAATTAATGGGATGACCATTCCTCCGATCATTCCTGCAATCAATCCGGATACTACCGGTGCATTCGAAGCGAGAGCAACACCAAGGCAAAGTGGCAGAGCTACAAAAAAAACAGCCAAGCTTGCTTTGATGTCATGGCGTAAAAACGTATGAAGATAATACCTCGTCTTCCTTTTGAATACTTGCATAATCTGCTGCAAAGATCGGAATAAGTTTCCAGTATAATATTTACTTCTGTTGATTTATTAAAAAATTCCGATAACACACACAAATTATGGCTCCATGAAAAGTTTTACATTGATGTAATTAAAAAATAATTTAAATCCGGAAAATCTTTAGGTATCCCATTGCAGGATTATTATCTCACCAATTAAATCCACCTTCTGACTTTTGCACAATAATTAAGATACTCCTTTGAAAAATCATTCCTCAACCTGGGCTCTTCAAAGAACACAACGAACAAATAAAAAACAATAAAAACAATACCCAGGTAAAGCAATTGAATCATTTGCTGATAGAAAATAAATTCTCCGGTCAGTATGATCATTACCCCTAAATACATCGGATTCCGGGAATATTTGTAAAGTCCCTTTACTACTAGCTGTTTAGTCGGATCGGCTGGCGATAAAGTTCCTTTTCCTTCCCATGCAAACTGAAGAATACAATAGGTCATGATAGCAAATCCTGATAATACCACCAATAAACCAAAAAAATGAACGAACGTCCATTCTGACGGAATCAACCCGGTAGTATTATGAAGTAATAAATAAGGAATCAACCCTGTAACAATTCCTGGTTGCATGATTGTGAAAAACACATTGCGCAATAACAATGAAAACATACGGTCAGGACCCCCTTTCTTTTGGAAAGAGCTCTTCAATGACATTCAATACGGTCCTAAAGGCAACAAAGCGATTGGCATATCGATCGATATGTTCTTTTTGCAATGCCGGCGCATGATGAATCATGTATTTGGTCAGCACTTCTTGAGACTTGGCGTCGTATTGCAGGACATAGGTAATTCCATCGTCTTCTTTTAAATCCAGCCTGGATAACCTGCATTTGTGAAATGCACCAGTCGATAATACTTTCGGAATATGATGCAAGCGCATCCAGTTTAACCATTCTTCGGCTATATCCTGATTTATTTTTACCGTAATATTGTATATTACCATTTCAATTATTATAATCGATTACTCTATCCTAAATTAAAAATAAAAATTAATTCCAATTCAAAAAATAATTTTCTTTTGCTCACCCATCAACAACACATCGGTTTTGTCCAATTGCTTTAGAAATACGCGACTGGGTGCATTGTCATAAAAATACCGGTAAAATAAACTAATCGAAAACCGTTTCTCTACTTCTATATCCAAGGCAGAGTTGAAATAGAAAAAATAATCAAGTCGCTCATCTTTATAACCATCTTGCTCTACCACATTTTTGATTCGGTCAAAAGGTAAAATTAACAAAGGATAAATTTTCAATTTGTATTTATCTTTTGGTTTCCATACCAATCCTAAACGCACTACAGATTCAAAGCGGTTGGTGGGATTCACATCAAAAGTTATACTGGTGTCTTTTCCGTTAAATTTGATTGTATTTTCTATGATCGTTTTTTCAACTTTGTAAAAAGAACCAAGCAGTAAGGTAAGTCTCAATTTACTGTTTTGTTTTTTGTTGGCAATTAAATACCTCGAACGGGAATCAGAAATAACTTCGATGTCAGCCGGGCTCAGTTGTAACAAATTATGTGCTGGTGTCAAAGCCTTAAGACTATGAATGATGTCCTGTTCCTTCGGCTTGCCAATTGATTTAGGAATTATTTCATCCCTCGTCGTTCGTCCCTTCTTTGTCATTGCGCCACTGTATAAACTAAATATAAAACCACCGCCTATTTCATAACGGCTTTCAATACCCAGGTATCCATCACTAAATCGCTTAGCGATAATGTAATTTTCCAGCCACAAACCATTTGCATCATAAGCTTTATCAATTTTTCTTTGATATTTTTTTAACAAATATTCATTATTCTCTTTTTCAATTTCTGTAGGATTTGTATTCAATTGCAATTCTTTAATTTTTGCATCATATCTACCTATCTTTGATTCCGGTTGGGGGACATACGGATGAAAATCAAAAGATATATCAATATTAGATTCATTTGCAACAAAAACACCATCATTCAACAAGGTCTGCACATCCGCTGAAAAGTCCAATTCATAAGGATACAAACCCTGATCAATACTAATACCTGTTCCAAAACGATACACACTGTTTTTCTTAGTTTCATTCCCTGCAAAATCAAAATACCCTTTACCATTTAATCGATGCTCTCGATTCATAAATTCATAGAGGTTGTCCAGCAAAGCATAGGTTTTATTGGCAAGTTGAAGATCATTCACAACACTGGAATCTTTCTGATTGATTGCAGAAAGCAAATGTTTCTTTGCATTAATATTTTTATAAAGTTCCTCAAACTCCTTGTCAGTCGTTTGTGCATTGCCAACTATCGAAACCAAGCTAATCATGGATATTGAAATATTCTTTATCATATCAGGTTCTTTATTTGATCATCATTCTATCTGTACCAACTAATATTCATTTCCATCTTTTTGTCCTTTGCATTTCTGTTGCAACGAATTTAAACTTGGAATGACCCGTTGACAACAGTTGAGACACTTTGAATACTTGATCCCCGCAATCTAAATAAGAAATATCATATAAGCCTGCTTCAAAGAACCAAGCCAATAATGGTGAGCAGCAAAGATTTTGCCACTTTCGAAGAAATGGGATTTCTTCGGCTAAATTTCAGAAAATGAGTGACTTAGAAATTAATGACGAATGAGCTTACCGGACAAATTTTAGATTAAAGGCTCCATTCTTTGTCGAAGCATAAACTCTCAGCCAAAGGGGCAAATACATTTCAGTACCCCTTGATCCGGTAACGTCACCCAGATCCAAGATGTTTTCAGGATTCCAGCCAAAACTCATGAGCAGTGATTTGACTTTCTCTTTTGCTTCCGAATTGTTACCACAGATGAAATTGATATGATCTCCATTACCTATCATCAGTGGATTCACCATAAGACCGCACCACATGGTATTGAGTGTTTTGACGACATAGGTATCGGGAAATTGATTTTGAATTTCTTCTCCGATTGAACTTGTATTGCATACAGATAATGTTGGAGGCATGCCTTTTGAAAAATCAAGTGGATTCGTAAGGTCGATCAATATTTTAGAATGAAGATTATTCTTTTCTATTGAATTTAAAATTTGAAGTGTTTCCATACCCTTGGTACAATTAAAAATGAATTGACTGTAAGCGGCTGCATCATTGAATGTGCCCAAACTTGCATTTGCACCATTTTTACTAACCCATGCAAGACCTTTCTCATTGGTGGCACTGCGGCTTCCCATTTTTACCTGGTGACCTAATTCTATGAGTTTATTTCCGATGGTTTCACCAACATTTCCTGTTCCTAATACTGCAATTTTCATTCTGATGATTTTAATGTGAAATACAATTTTATTTTGAAATCAATTACCAAGTAACTCTCATCCCATATTATTTGTTGACAAAAAGAACAATTAACTTAAAAATATAACCAACAAAGACTTCCCATTTAGAACCTCATCATATCTTTTTTGTTTCTTTGCATTCTTATAATACCTAAACACAATCATTATGGATCTAATGCAAATGCTTCAATCACAATTAAATGGAAATTTATTATCAAACCTCAGCCAGCAAATCGGTGCTGATGAGCAACAAACTGCAACAGCGGCAAATGGTATATTCGCAGCACTTGTTGGCGGTCTTGCCAACAATGCATCAACGCAAAGTGGCTTGAGCGCTCTTACAGCAGCACTCGACAGAAATCACGATGGAAGTGTTTTGGACGATGTGATTGGTATGATCGGTGGATTGTCGCAGGGACAAGTTTCAGGAGCAACCAATGGTGCCGGCATTCTGGGACATGTACTGGGAAATAAACAAACTCAAGTTGCCCAACAAGTAAGTCAATCTTCAGGATTGGATCTAAACCAAATCATGAAACTGATGCCAATTCTTGCACCTATTGTAATGGGTGTGATCGGAAAAATGAGAAATACCAGTGCCTCTCAACCAGCTGCCGGTGGAGGGCTTGGAGATCTTGCAA
>JBGAWX010000229.1:0-5477 GCA_044227375.1 Saprospiraceae bacterium | reverse complement strand
GCCCGGACGGGCAGGGACCCCTATGGGGCAGCCTACAGCCTACAGCCTACAGCCTAATTCCTAATTCCTAACCCCCAAATAACCATAATTCTTACCATACTCCATCATCTGAGCATAGAATGAAGAAGGATACTCTACTTTTACATCTATAATTTTCCTGTTTTTTAGAATTGGAATTAATTTGGGTTGGATAAATCCTTTGTAAGGCTTGAGTTCCAATTTTGCAAACCGCGCTAAAATTTCTTTATGCAATTCCTTGTCGACCTGCACACCATAGGTTTCGACAAGATTTTTACCCGCTTCATAATCTCCTTCGCTTTTTATGCGCTGAATTTCTTTTAACAGCTGCCCGAATAAATTTCGGAGTTTACTATAATCATTAATCCTGACATAAGTTTTGCCAAGGTGCTTTACAAATTGAATCACAGAATCTTTCTGACCCATTTTGTAGGCCCACATCGAATTGAGCTGCCTGTTTCTCATGTGCGCTTCCTCTAGATTATTTCCGGCTTTGATTCTTGTCAGCTGTGTCATCAAGCCATTCAAAACATAATTGTCATATTCTGCTTTTGCTACATCAAGATTCGGCATCACCCCTAGATCAATCAACTTTTGATCCATGATAAAATACAAAGACACCAAATCGGCTCTGGCTTCTTCAAGACAACTGGCGTAATTCTTCAAAGTTTTATCGGTTGTTTCTACACCAGGATTAATTTGACCACTTGCATGTCCAATGCACTCATGCATATCCGTGTGCAGATCTCCTGCCAAAGCACCATATTTTTTAATTCTGTTTTTCACTTCATCGTTTAAGCCAAATTCGTCCAGTGTGCCTTTGCGCGCATTGACCATATTGTAACTGTAAATGATATTGCTCAATGAGACGGATTTACTCCCATGTACTTTACGAATCCAATCCGCATTCGGAAGATTAATGCCTATAGGTGTGCTTGGTGCAGCGTCTCCACTTTCAACTACCACTGTAATTGCCTTTGCGGTAATTCCTTTTACTTCTTTCTTCTTGTGATTCGGATCAATGGGACTATGATCTTCAAACCATTGCGCCTCCTGTGCAATGGCCTTAATTCTCTTTGTAGCTTCTTCATCACGAATACTGACCGTACTTTCGTAGCTTCCCTTTTTACCGATGGCATCGAGATACACTTCAATAAATCCATTCACTACATCAACTTTACTTGCAGTATCCTGCACCCAGGCGATGCAGTAATCATCGAAATCTTTCAGGTCTCCGCTTTTGTAATATTTTACCAGCAATTCCAATGCTCTTTTCTGTTGTTCATTTTCAGAGACTGCGATAGCTTTTTCCAACCACATCACAATTTTTGAAATTGAAGCATCATACATTCCTCCAACCTTCCAAACCTTTTCTACAATTTGTCCATTCACTTTCATGGTTTTGCTGTTCAATCCCCACGATGGAGCATTACCACTAGTTGGCATTTTATCATAGAACTGCTCAACTTCTTTTTGCGTAAGGCCTTCATAAAAATTATTCGATGAAGCCAGAATGTTATCAATACCGCTTCTATAATCCACGCATTTTGGATCCACGCTGAGATCATACAATAAAGGTTTAATCCGGATTAATAAATCCTTCAATGACTCCTTTGGATTTTTAGGAAACTTCTTTTGGTCGGATGCTTTGGCCACAGATACAAAATAATCCCAACCGCACTCAGGAATAAACTTTTCATTTCCGTAGTGATGGTGATTTCCGTTACTGAACCAGAACCGCCCACAATACTCTTTAAATTTTTTCCAATCCTTCGTGGTCTTGTCGCCTTTGTAACTGCTGTACATATTCTCAATAGTCTTTCTCAGGAGTATTCCGTTTTTGTCTTTCTGATCGTAAATGATGTCTCTTCCGCATAATGCTGCTTCGTATAAATAATAACACAATTCTTTTTGCTTTGAAGTCAGTTCCTTCCATCCGGGAATCTGATATCTCAAAATCTGAATATCAGCAAACGACTCCGCTGTAAAATCAAATGAAGAAATTTTTGCAGGAGCTTTGGTGGACTTGTTGGGATTTTGTGCCCAAGCAATATGCAGAACTAATGATAAAATTAAAATGAATGTATTTTTCATGCTTTTAGAAAATTTGGACAAAGATAAGTAGTGTGTTATAAATTAGGAGTTATGATTTAAATGTGATGTCCGCCTGCTAGCGGGGCAGGAGAGATGCTTACTTTCCAGACGGATTTGAATCATTCTTGCTTTAAAATGCCATATCGAATTACATCGTCAACCAAATCATTCCACTTAAGAAATGTCATTTTATAAGTTTGACCCCAAACTGTTAACTGTAAACTGCCCACTTCTTCATTGCCCTTTCAACTTATTGGCGTATTCAAAAATGGATAACGCTTTAACTGTATCGCCCATATTCAAATAAGTCAAACTAAGAAATTTTAAATTGTCTTCATTGGTAGAATCCAGTTTAAACGAAGTGTTTAAATATTCCAATGCCTTTGGATATTGCTTTAAGTTGATGTAAGCGGCACCCATATTGGTATATGCTCCGGCATATTTTGGATCTAACTTTACGGCTTGCTCACATGCTTCGATAGCTTCCTGATTGGATCCCTTATTCAAATAGGAAACGCCGAGATTCGCAAAAGCTTCTGCATCATTTTTCTGAATGTTTAAATAGGCCTTATACTCATTAATCGCAAGATCGTATTTTTTATCCTGGAAAAATGCTGCCGCTTTGTTTTTATAAGCTTGCTCATAATTTGGATTGAGCTCATGCACTTTGTTAAAATCTGCAAGCGCCAGATCACTCTTTCCCTGTTTGGCATATAATGCACCTCTTCCATTTAAAGCATCGAGATAATCCGGCTTCAACCTCAAGGCTTCATTATAATGCATCAGCGATAAGCTGTCTTTATTTTGTTGGAAATAAATACTCCCCAGATTTAAATAAACTTCTTTATCAATCACATTGAGTTTAAGAGACCTGTTGTAATATTCTATTGCTTTATCAAATTGCTTTTCCTGTTGAAAGAGATACGCCCTGTTGGTAAGTGCTTTTGCACTGACGTAATTTTCTATGGCATTATCCCAAAGCGCCGCAGTATTTTTCCATGCTCCGGCCTGATTATAACTCATGAAACAAAAAACAATACTGATGACTCCTACTAAAGTATAAGCTGTGGTTACTTTTAATTTCAACACCTGGTGGATGAACCAGCCGATCAAAAAGAACAAACCAATGTAGGGTACATAGGTATATCGATCTGCTATGATTGCAGATCCTACAATAAAAAATTGAAGAACGAGCACCAAATTGATAAAATAAAATCCAAAACCAAAAGTCACCTCACGATGGCTTCTCCAGGTTCTTATGCAAATGATCAATGTAATTAAAAAAACAAGTGGAGATAACAAATATGATTTTGATAATTCTTCATTGATTGGCGGAAATGGATAAAACGCAGCGATATGAATCGGCAAGACCAACCTGCTGAGGTACATCATGTACCCGTAAAATGGAAAGAACATACGTTTTGCAAAACCATAGACTTCCGACATCGGCGTAGCCCCCGCCGCTGTTTGATGCTTTAAGGTGATATAAACTAGAATGGCGGAAAACACGAACAGTGGAATCTTCTCAGTGATTATTGAAATCGAAAATGGGCGCTTTCTGTAATAATCCAAAACGAATAAAACTGCTGGAAAAATAATCGCTGCAGGCTTTGATGCCAATGACAGGATAAACCAGATAAAGGTATAGATATATTGTTTTCGCGAATGGTCCTGTATGTAATTCAAATAACTCATCAATCCAAGAAGAAAAAACAAAGTGTAGAGTACGTCTTTTCGTTCAGATACCCAGGCAACTGATTCCACATGCATCGGATGCACTCCGAACCATATTGCTGTAGTAAATGCAATAAATGTATTTCCATTGCTAAGCTTTAAAATGAATTTAAAAACCAGCAACACATTGATTAAATGAAATATGACATTAAACAAATGATATGAAAATGGATCTTCTCCGGATATGGCGTGATTAATAGCCAGGCTGATCATCGTCAGCGGATGATAATTTCCCTGGACCGTAGTTGTAAAAAATTTTCCGAAATCAAAAATGTTTTTTACAACCTGATTATTCGATACATAATCCTGATCATCCCAATTGACAAATTCTGCTGAAAAGGAAGGAATGTATGCAATTAAAGTTAGCAACAATGCAAAGCCAATTAGCCAAATTGAATAGTCTTGCTCTTGTGTATTCAAAATCCCGGTCTGGCTTTGAATACTTACTTGCTTTTGATCCCTTGCCTTATTTTTGTTTTTCATTTCGTTACTCCACTTGAAATACAACTTAAGTGGGCACAAAATAAAAAAGTTTATCCTGGAATTTGCAATATAAATGGAAATGATAAATCACATAAACCCTGTACCGGGTGCAGTTTGCAAACCGAGTCTATGCGTCAGTCAATCTCCGTTTGACAACTTCTCAAGCATAAGATAACTCAAATTAAAGTTGAAACGATTTCCAATAAAACTTAAAAAAATAAAAAGAATTATGATGATTCAATAAAGCCCTTCATGATCAATGCAACCAGAAATTATCCACCATGAGCTTGCCCTCTGCTTTCAGGGCAGAAAGCGCAGACAATGCCGGTAAGAAATTGAGCAATCATTTTCCAGTTGAAGAAGGGATGTGACATTTTTAATCAGAAAAATCATATCATCATTAAGAACTATAAATTGTCATGTCTATGTCCCTTTTTTGTTTCTAACCTACTGAAAATCAAGGTTCCTAGTTTACAATTTACAGTATGGTGCAAACTGTAAACTATTCCACTAATTTTGCCAAACAATTTGAAGCAACATGCGCATTTCATTCAACTGGCTTAAACAATATCTTGAAATCACCGAAACTGCCGATGAACTTGCATTGATTCTCACTGCTCTGGGTTTGGAAGTGGAAAGCATTGAAAACCTGGAAGACATAAAAGGAGGACTGAAAGGGGTGATCGTGGCCGAAGTTGTTGAATGCTGGAAGCATCCAAATGCGGATCGATTAAGTCTGACTAAAATAAATACAGGCAAAGGCGATTTGCTTCAAGTGGTGTGTGGTGCGCCAAATGTAGCAACGGGTCAAAAAGTACTATTAGCCCAGGAAGGAACTACGATGCATCCATTCTCTGGAGAACCATTCACTATTAAGAAAGGAAAGATACGTGGAGAAACATCCGAAGGCATGATTTGTGCAGAAGATGAATTGGGATTAAGTTCAAATCACGATGGGATTATGGTGCTTCCTCAGGATGCCCCTGTTGGTATACCCGCTGCAGAGTATCTCAAAATGTCGTCGGATATTGTTTTTGAAATCGGACTGACTCCAAATCGTGCCGATGCAATGAGTCATTTGGGAGTTGCCAGAGATGTCCTGGCATGGTATCGTGTCCACAAAGACCGAACAAAACAACTGAATGTAA
>JBGAWX010000228.1:0-5531 GCA_044227375.1 Saprospiraceae bacterium | reverse complement strand
AATTTGTTTTTCTTCGGATGCCCAGATGAATTGTTTTCCATCAAAAAAATAATTCAGTGGTTTAATTCCCATCCGGTCTCTGGCAATGAACAATCTTCTTTTTGTATTATCATAAATTACAAAGGAAAACATTCCAATAAATCGTTTCAGGCAATCCGTTCCCCATTGGAGATAGGCATGAATAATTACTTCTGTATCGCTGTTGGAAATAAATTGATGAGACAATGAAATCAATTCTGCTTTAATTTCAAGATAATTATAGATTTCTCCGTTGAACGTAATCCAAACATTTTTATCCCGATCCGCCATGGGTTGATGTCCAAGCGGACTTAAATCAATTATGGATAAGCGGCGATACGCAATTCCGAGATTAGCAGATGTGTGAAGTGGTAATTGTTTGGAAATAGATTTGATTTCTTCGATCGTATCATCGTGCACATGATGCGACAAATCTCCCGTTTTTGTATTCGCCAAAACAAAGCCTTCATCATCAGGTCCCCGATACCTGATCATTCGTGTCATTCTGAGTAATGTCGCACTGTCTATAGGTAATCCGTCCAAATGGAATATGCCCGCTAATCCACACATAGTATAGGTTACAAAGGTAGTCAAGCATTCTGTTTCAAGTAACTATTCACTTAGATGAAATTCATGTGTGGCAAAATTTACTAACTATATGGTGTTCCCTCCGTGCCTTTGTGCCTCCGAGGCCTTGTTACATTTTTGCCACAGAGACACAAAGACACAGAGGTTCACCGAGTATAATGTTGTATAATGATCTAATAGTTGCTTTAACTATAGCGTTTCTATCTCCTTTATATCATTAATTTTGTAGAATAATCGATTCTCTGTCTAATCAATAATCACTCTGAAAAAAGTACTCATCATCACCTATTATTGGCCACCTTCGGGAGGGTCCGGTGTACAGCGTTGGTTGTATTTTGTAAAATATCTCCGTTTATATGGTTGGGAACCAATAGTATACACAGTTGAAAACGGAGAGTATCCCTATGCGGATGAAGGTTTGAGTAAGCACATACCGGAAGGAGTCAAAGTAATACGGCGTCCTATAGCAGAGCCCTATGATTTTTATAGAAAGCTGTCCGGTCAAAAACAAAAAGTGAATCCAACGATTTTTGCAGGGAATCAAGATGGTGGTTTTTTAAAAAAGATATTTTTCTGGATACGAGGCAATGTGTTTATTCCGGATCCTAGAATTTTCTGGGTAAGGCCTTCAGTGAATTTTCTAACTGAATATCTAATAACACATCCTGTTGATGTCATTGTCAGTACCGGACCTCCGCAAAGTTTGCATCTGATAGCAAGGAATCTCAAACGCAAACTGAACATTCCCTGGTTGGCAGATTTCAGAGATCCATGGACTAAGATTTATTTTTTTAATCAAATGCACATGTCTGCATTGGCAAAACGATTTCATCTGAATATGGAGCGCAGTGTTTTGAAAGAGTCAGATGTTGTGGTAACTGTGAGTGAACATTGTAAATCCGGTTTTCAGGAAACATTAAATCGCGACATAGAAGTCATTACGAACGGTTATGAAGAATTTGAAATAGTACAGGCAGAAAAGAAAGATGATAAAATCAGAATGCTATGTGCAGGAGTATTGAGTCAGGACAGAAATCCGATTCGCTTTTGGAAAGTATTGAATGATTTTTTATCCACGCGACCGGATCTCAGATCCAGGTTTGAATTGTGGATGATTGGCAATGTGGATCCGACAATAATAAATACTATAGAGCAATCCGGACTCCAATCAAACTTGCATATACTTCCATCTATTCCGCATATCGAATTGCAAAAATATCTTGCAACTGCAGATATCTTGTTATTGATTGGAGTGCCCGGACATCCCGAAGTCATCACCGGTAAGTTTTTTGAATATTTGTATTTGAAGAAACCAATTTATTCTATATCTCCGGCAGATAGTGATTTGGTTGAAATTCTGAATGATACTAAATCAGGATACAATGCAGATTTTGAAGATGAGGAGACTTTGGAAAAGAATTTGCAAATGATTTTTGATGTGCATGAGAGTGGGCAGTTTAAATCGGAAAGTGTGGAGAAGTATTCGAGGAGGAATTTGACTAAGGATATAGCGGGGCTTTTGAATGTTCTTGCAGAATAATGATTTCATGGTTTCTAATTTATCGCGTTTGTGTAAAATGCAGCTTCTGCAATAAAGCTTATAAATTCATGCATTTATTCTTAGAAAAAAATATCTTTACTATACATATTCCTTCATGAAAATTAGCAACATTTTATCTTATACGATTTTATTAGAATGCATTCCGCTTTTAATTTTTGGCCAGGAAATTCATTGCTATAATAACATAGCCGATACAACAAAATGCTATATTATACGAAAATATATCAAACCGCCCATAGTCCTTGAAAAAAAATGGGAATCAACAGAAATAGCCTCTACAGACCCTGTTCCGCTGGTTGCAGATATGGATGGAGACTGCATTCCCGAAATCTTACTCAGAGGATTTAATGTGGTGAATGGAGCCCTTCTTGATCCACCAAGAGTACACTTCTATGATGGTAGAAATGGACTCTTGAAGGCGAAATTTGATTGCAACGGTTTTCAAAATGAATTGACATCGGTCATTGCAGATGTGGACAACGATGGTGTCAAGGAAATCATAATTTCATCTAATTACGGCAGTTTTCCATACAGAGGTCGGATATCGTGTTATGAGTTTTCAGGCAAGCTAAAGTGGCTATCGGATGAATATTTTTATAACATCAGCCAAGAACTTACCCCAAATTTTGGTGTGGCCGATTTCAACCAGGATGGTAAAACTGAAGTGTATTGCAATAACAGGATTTTTAATGGGCAAACAGGGAAATTGTTGGCGGATGGAGGTTCAAACGGTAAAGGTGCATCAATAAATATTTTATTATTTAATCCTTTTTGTTTGACAGTAGCGGCTCAACTTGACGATAACCCTAGTGATTTGGAACTGGCAGCAGGTTACTCAGTTTACAAGGTTAAATTGACAAACCTTAACGGACTCCATGGAAACTCAATGACCCCAATCAACATCCAGGTTGATAATGGTTATTTTGACGGCATAACTGCCGTTGCAGATATCAATGGAGATGGAAAATTGGATGTTATTGTCTCTTACAGTGATCGGGACGTGAAGTCTAAACTTTACGCCTATAATTTGACAAATGGTATACCTACTTTGATCGCGCAAAATTATATTCCTGGAATAGACAGTGGAAATGGTTGTCCTGCCATTGCCGATATCGATGGCAATGGATTACCCAATATATTGGTTAGTAAAACATCTTCAATCCACAATTTTGAATTTGACGGAACTAATTTGCTAAATTTAAAGTGGTCGCTTAAAATACAGGATACTTGGGCCAGTACAGGAATTACCACTTTTGACCTCAATGGGGACGGTATCCAGGAAATTATCTACCGCGATCATTATTATTTATTGGTCATTGATGGGAGCGTTAATCCGCCAAGGTTTATTGATCGTATAAGTTGTCTTGCAAGAACAAGTTTCGAATATCCAATCATTGCCGATATTGATAATTCAGGAAAAACGCAGATTTGCGTTGTATGTGCTTATCCAGGTCAACCATTTCCAACATATGGATACCTCACTGCTTTCGGCTCCCCTGACACCCTTCCGGGCTGGGCGCCTGCACGCGGAGTCTGGAATCAATATGCCTACAATCCGCTTTTTATTAATGATGATCTAACTGTACCGGCTGTTGTTAAAAATCATGCGACATATAAAAATGGCAGGTACAATAATTTTTTGCAACAAGCATCACTACTCGACAGCAATGGTATGTATAAAGTGGCTGCGGCAAGCCTGAGGGGTAAAATTAATTGTATAAACTACGATCCAATTGAAGATGAATATACAGTGGTCTTTGATGTTTTTAACAGAAAAGATGCTTCGTCTCAGGCTGAGCCTAATCTGCCGGTTTCATTTTACAATGGCGATCCTTCTGTGTCAGGTAGTTTGTTGGGAATATTTTACACAACGTTTATAGTAGAACCCGGAGATAGTCTGGTCGATCAACAGTTTAAATTTAAGGCATCACAAATCAACGACCTGTACATGGTGGTCAACACCAGCCGTAATGCGAATGGCGTGTTCGATCCAAAAGATTTTACCATCGTTGAATGCGATTATACGGATAATTATTTCCATACTTCAGAGTTTCCAAAAAAAGAAAAGATTTCCATTTCAATCTGTAATGGCAGTGAATACCAATTCTATGATACGATACTGACAGTTCAGGGAAGCTATGTTCATGCATTTTACAAAGCCAAGGGTTGTGATAGTTTGATATCTGTCCTCGAATTGACAATTGTTGATACAGTTAACAGTTTGCAGACTTTAACAGCTTGCGATAGTTTCAATTGGCAAGGCACAGTATATCGGGAGAATGGAACATTTATTAATCATTTTCAGACAACAAAAGGTTGTGACAGTATTGTTACCCTGAATCTGACCATTCGCAAAAGTAGCGATACTCTAATTCAGATTACAGCGTGTAGAAAATTTGGATTTAATGATAAGGTCTACACTGAAGGAGGTAAGTATTATATAAAATTGAGGAACCGCCAGGGCTGTGACAGTCTTATCGAACTCGATCTGAATATAATTGCCATAGATACCAATATCACCAAACTTGGTAATACCTTAATCGCATTGGATAGTGTAGCAATTTACCAATGGGTTGATTGCAATGATAATTTTGCTGCTATAACAGGCGCGACGCAAAAAATCTTCAAACCAATTAAAGATGGAAGCTATGCTGTGATTACCACCATACCACCGTGTATTGATACATCTTTTTGTCTTCCAATTTTATTATCCGGTACAATTAGCCTTGACAGGCAATTGATCTTTGTTTATCCAAATCCTGCTACAGATCAACTTTTTGTGCAATTCCTAAACCCCGTTCCAGGAAATCTTATCTTGATGATCAGAGACATGAATGGAAGAAGTGTTATGAGGAAAGTTATGATTAGAGCAGAAAAAAAAGTTATAGATTTGGATGTCAGCGGTTTAGTTGGAGGTCTGTATTATTTAAACATTCAGTCAGCATTTGGAGCTAATCAGGTGATTTTTTCGAAAATGTGATTAATTGATAAATGGAAAATCGAGTGTAATTGACTGCATCTGTCCGATCTTTTTCTTAAGCTTACTTGTAATCAACGAATATCCTTTTGGATACAACTTTATAAATCATCTACCTGTGACAACACTTCTTCACACAATTATTTTCTACATCAATCGAAGGACTTACATAAGGTATACCTAAATTCATTCCACGCAAGATCAATAATGATGCGGACACCAAAATAAAAACCGGAATCAGACTTTTCAGTTTTGATCGCATGGATATTGTAAAATAATTTTAGCTTTAATTAGATTAAAAGCCGCAGAATTGTTCTGCGGCTTTTTTATTTCCATCCATTCAACAAAAACAAGTGGGCTAAACCAACGAATCTGCCATTTTTATAC
>JBGAWX010000227.1:0-5555 GCA_044227375.1 Saprospiraceae bacterium | reverse complement strand
TGTTTTGAGACGGATCATCTCCAGGTAATCCGCATATTGAATTTCAAGCCGTTTTTCAAACTCCATATCCATCGCCTGGCCTTCACAAACTTCCCTTGCGGTCTTTATAAATACTTGTTGCAAGCCGGTGATACCCGAAATCTGTTCCGCACTTTGAACAAAACTCATAGAATCGATCATCATCACATCACCGGTTAAAATTGCAGCATTGATTCCAAATTTCTTGTGCACCGTTTCCCGGGATCTTCGAAGCTCCGATTGATCCATAATATCATCGTGAATCAAACTAAAATTATGGAAGAGTTCCAATCCATATGCTGCATGCAATGCCCCTTCCCTATTGCCTCCTAATAATTCCGCGACAAAGAGCATAGATAAAGGTCTTATTCTTTTTCCTCCAAGGGATAAGATATAATCCACCGGCAAATACAAGGATTCCGGAGACTTCTTCCAATCCACCGATTTCATAAAATCTTCAAAGGATTTGAGCAACTCTTCTATGGATCTTACATTTGCCATGTTTAAAATTTCATGGCACCAATGTACAGGATCTTTCTCTTTTTAATTTTAAGTTTCTTTCAATGCGGAAATGATCAAAAAGCAGATTTGATCCTTTTTAATGGAATCATCTACACCGCAAATGCCCAAGATGAAGTAGTCGAAGCCCTGGCCATCAAAGATGGTTCTATTCTCGCAGCAGGAAGCTCAGATCAAATCATGAAGTGGAAAAGCGACCACACCCAACTGCTCGACTTGCAAAAACAATTCGCGATGCCTGGCCTGATTGAAGGGCATGGCCATTTTTTGAAATTGGGTAAAAATCTTATCAACCTAGATCTTTTAGGGACTCATTCATGGAATCAAATTGTCGGATTGGTTAAAGAAAAAGTAGCAATCAGCTCCACCGGTGACTGGATCGAAGGCCGCGGATGGCACCAGGAAAAATGGAACGAAAGTCCCGGACTTACTTTCAATTCCTATCCCTATCATGATGCTTTATCCGCAATAAGTCCTGACAATCCGGTTGTATTGACCCATGCCAGTGGACATGCATTAATTGCAAATCAGAAAGCCATGGATCTGGCTGGAATAAGCCCTGAAATAAAATCTCCTGATGGCGGCCGAATTATAAAAGACAACAATGGCAAACTGACCGGAGTATTTGAAGAAAATGCGATGGTACTAATTCTCAATCCATTGCAAATTATAAAAAATAAGTTGCCCAAAGACAAGAGCATTGAAATCTTAAGAAAGCAAGCAACACTCGCATCGAAGGAATGCATACGCTACGGCATTACCAGTTTTCAGGATGCCGCAAGCACGCTTGAAGAAATTCAACTGTTAAAAAAATGGTGCGACTCTGGGGTTATCAAAAACAGGTTGTATGTCATGCTTTATAATGATTTTGAAAAAGTAATTCAAGAGATGGAGTCGCTTCCCATTGAAATGGATGCTCATAAAAAATTCTCCTGCCATGCTGTGAAAGCTTTTATCGATGGTGCTTTGGGAAGTTACGGAGCCTGGCTTCTTAAACCTTATGATGATGAACATGACTTTCTGGGTCAGAATACCATGCCGATGGAAAAGCTTGACAAGCTTGCTGAAAAATGTGCAGATAAAAATTTACAACTTTGCGCACACGGCATAGGCGACCGTGGAAACAGAGAAATCCTGAATGTTTATGAAAAATACATCACCAATAAAAAATCTGACGATCTCAGATGGAGGATTGAACATGCGCAACATCTGGATACAAGTGACATTCCAAGATTCAATCAACTCGGCGTAATTGCGTCGATGCAAACCATTCATTGCACTTCTGATGCTCCTTTTGTTGTAAAACGGCTTGGAGTTGAACGCGCAAAAAACGGAGCTTATGCCTGGCGATCCTTATTAAATCATGGTGCCAGGATTGCCAATGGAACAGACTGTCCTGTTGAATCCATAAATCCGTTTCAGTGTATGTATGCAGCAATCACCCGCAAACGACTGGACAATGGATTGGAATTTTTTACCGAACAAAAGTTAAACAGGCTGGAAGCACTTCGGTCATATACTATTTGGAATGCCTATGCTGCTAAAGAAGAAAACATCAAAGGGAGTCTTGAAAAAAACAAACTTGCTGATTTCATCATCCTGGATCGCAATTTATTGAATTGCAGTGATCTCGAACTTGCAGAAGCTGTTGTAAAAAAAGTTTTTATCTCAGGAATTGAGATCATCAATTAAATAATTTTATTTTTATGTTTTAATTCTAACACTTATGAATGACCCACTCGAACCCCGGTTTATTTACATATTTGATCTTGACGGCGTTCTCATCAACACATTTAATTATCATTTCAAAGCCTGGAAGGACACGATGATAAAATACGGATTTGAATTTACCGAATCCTTCAGTGAAGAATTGAAAGGTCTTGACCGGATGCAATCCCTTGAAAAAATTTTAAAAACTGCGAATATAACTTTGAGTGAATCAGAGAAAACAAAACTGGCAACCGACAAAAACAATTTATTCCTTGCAAACATTTCGGCAATGAATGAAAACGACATCATTCCGGGAATGGAAAATTTTATCAAAGAAGCCATTCGCATCAGAATACCTCTTGCCGTGGGAAGCAGCAGTAAAAATGCGAACATCCTGTTGGAAAAAACGGGATTGAAAAAATATTTCGAAATCATAGTAGATGGGAATATGATTTCTAAACCAAAACCGGATCCTGAAATTTATTTAACCATTGCGCAAAAATTCAATTTCCCACCCAGGCGTTGCATCGTATTTGAAGATTCAAGATCAGGCGTCATCGCCGGAAAAAATGCGGGTATGTTTGTCGTTGGAATCGGAGACCATGAGTATCTGGACCAGGCTGATCTCGTTTTTAAAAGCCTTGAAAATGTAAGAGCTCATGAAATTGCAAATTGGTTTAGCATCATTTAATACATTGAGTTCATTTCCCATTTTCTAATGATCACTCTTCGTTTTCTCCATTGGTAAATCAGGATTATAACTCCACTCTTGCAATGAATTGTCATAAAGCTTTATTTGGTAACCCAATTTTCGGCCAGCCAGATAAACGACACTTGCGGTTTGTCCAATGAAACAATATGCTACAAGTTCTTTTTCTTTTGAAGGAACCACTGCTGTAAAATTTTCCAACATTTCTTCATCCGACTTAAAAACTCCTGTACTATCAAACATCTCTGTATACTGAATATTTACAGCCCCTGTAATGTGTCCATCTCTCGGGTTTCCAACTGGGTCACCGTCGTAATATTTTTTTCTTCTTGCGTCCACCACCAAAGAATTATTGGATTGAAGTGCTTGCAAAACATAATTTTTATCAACTATAATATCCTGTAGTCGCACCTTGAAATTTCCTTTTTTATAACTTGCTAACACATTACTTGTTTGATAACCAGCTTTTTTCCATGCTTCAATTCCACCACTTAAAAAAGATACCTGGCCTTTTAATCCCAATTGTTCTAAAGTCAAAAACAATCTGGCTGTTAAAGCTACATCGTTTCGTACATGGGTCAACACTATTTTTGAATTCTTCTCAATGCCCAAATTTTGCAATGCCCGATTGACAGATTTCAAATCAGGTAGATTATAACTGCACTCAGGAGCATCGACTATTAACCAATCCGGCCAAAGAAATCGCGCACCCGGAATGTGCTCTCTTTCAAAATCTTGCTTTAAATAATTTACCTGAAGCACAATCAGTCCAGGATCATTCAAGTGTTCATGTAGCCATTGCGGGGTTATGATTACATCCTGATTTTGCGCCGTCAATTTAAACAGTACGCAAAACGTGAAAGCCCAAAGTAAAATTTCTTTTTTCATGATGTATGATATTAAGGATGACTTGATAAATAAAGACAGAACGTCAAAAAACCACCGGATCAGTCTGAGAAATTGGAAAATGTCTGTTAAAGACATATGTTTGTCCTGATTTGACTTTAATCCAAATGATTAAACCCAAAAAAATAGTCTTTTTACTGTTCCCAAAAACACACTTGCTTGATCTTTCAGGACCTGCACAGGTTTTTTATGAAGCCAATGAGCAAGGCCAAGATTATTTCCAACTCTACTTCGCCAAAACCGAAGAACAGATTCAGAGCCATCAGGGTCTTGATTTTACCAAACTTAGAAAGATGGAAAACATAGTCTTAAGCAAAGGCGATTTGATTTGTATTCCCGGCATTCATTTTAAAAGTTTTTGCAAAGGTGAACTCAACGCTACAATCACAAAAGTTAAACCCTGGGTTAAAGAGCAATATCATAAAGGAGTATATCTCAGTTCAATCTGTTCGGGAGCAATGATTCTTGCAAAAATGGGATTGCTCGACCACATGAATTGCACCACACATTGGAAGTGTTTTGAATATTCGAAAAAACATTTTCCGAAGGCTCACTTTTTGGATGACAAGTTATACGTCTTTGATAAGAATATTTTTACAAGTGCCGGAATGACTGCCGGCATAGATATGTCATTAAGATTGATTGAAATTTGGTATGGCCCTTTGCTTGCAGCAAAAATCGCTCAAGAAATGGTTATCAATCTAAGAAGAGCCGACACCAAGGATCAGAAAAATATCTTTTTGGATTTTGACAATCACCTCAATGAAGATGTATACCGTGCGCAGGAATTATTGAGTAATAATCTCCATGTAGGATTTACATTACAATCACTCGCCAACCATTTGAATAAGAGTACAAGACAATTGTCACGATTATTCAAACATCATACAGGACAATCTATTCAAGCATATCGTGATCAACTTCGACTTCGTCATGGCGAACAATTGCTTTTGAATTCCAAAATGTATATTAAAGAAATAGCTGTCGAATGCGGCTATTCGAACAGCAGACAGTTCTTAAGACTTTGGAATAAACATAAAAAAATAACTCCGGAAAACTACAGAAGAAAAATGAATGGCGTGCTCAAAGCCTGAAACTTCTCAGGAAGAATAGTCCCTTGGATATTAACTCAAAATATTCCCATTACCAAATTTTCAAATTAAATATAAATAATTCCAATCCTCATTACATTTGCCTTAATAATAAAAATCCATCAATATTCAGACAACTCCGGCTATGAACAAATTCACTAATTTTATTTTAAACTGCATCATTGGATTGTTATTTTTCACGAACCCTTCTTATAGCCAGTGGCGCATTCCGGCAGATAGCGTTTATCAACTGATTAAATCCAATTCCGTTTTTAAAAACAAGGTGAATTGGACCACAATGGATTCAAAGTATGAAGCTTGCCTAAAAACTGCGAAAAACAATAACGATATTATAAAATGCTTAGTTAAAGTATTTGAAGATCTAGATGATGTGCACAGTTCTATAAGTTATAAAGGCCAGTTTTACTCCTACTACCATGTTTATAATAATGACAGCCTGCAATGGTTGGTGCCTTTAAGAAACAGGGCTCAACTTGAAATCGGAAAAATAAAAACCAGTTTAATCAAGGACAAATATGCATACATCCAGGTACCCGGAATAAATGCGTGGGGTAATGAGGTCACTACATACGCTCAGGCTA
>JBGAWX010000226.1:0-5634 GCA_044227375.1 Saprospiraceae bacterium | reverse complement strand
ATCTTACCTGTTTGGTTAAAGGATTTTCGATTTCTTCAATGCGATAGCCACAGATGACTCCAGTGATGAGTTGTACATTGGGGTTTAGAGAAGCATTCTTAAAAAAAAATTCAAAACTGACGTTCTCATCAATAAGTTGCTGTAGTTTTTTTTCATCGTATCCTGTCAGCCACTCGATGACCTGATGCAACTCCTCCTTGGTCCTGTTCTTCTTTTCAACTTTTGCTAGATAGTGCGGATAGACCGAAGCGAATGTCATTTTTGCTATCCGCTCATTGTGTTCGGGTGTTGTATTCATTCGTCAAGTTTTTTAAACCATTTTTGTGCTTCAGGTCTGCGATGCGGGCAGCCCGGCCAGCAACAGGGTTGCCGTTTTCCTTCTGACAACTCTTCTATCATACTCTGAATGTGCTCTGCCCTCGTTTCCGCTTTTTTGACAATCGTAACCCAACAAATCCATTCATTGCGTTGAATGGGTGTAAGCTTATTCCACTTCTCAATAAGATGAATATCGGATTTCAATTCCTTTTTCATATCGTCAGGCAGCTCGTGCAAAACTCCTTCGGCTATTATGGTTTTAGTCATTTTCTCTTTGTTTATTATTTCAATCGTTCTAAATCGCCTTTTCGTTTTACGATGTTTTTGTAATCCCATTGAATGTCTCTTGATTTTTTAAGCCAGCGTTTAAGATCCTTTGTATTGATCTGTTCAACAGCCGTATAAAAAATGGAAGCATCCTTAAATTTTTCACCTCTGATTTTCAAATCATCTTCTTCAAAATCGGCGCCGCTCCAGAACATCAAGCGCCAGCCTGCTTTCTGTTTGCTGTAGCCCACAATGGGATTGCCATCCAGGAACCAAACAGGATGGGCATGCCAGATTTTACTTTCTGCTTTGGTCAGCTCGCTGTCTATGCTTTGTGCAAGAAGATTGCAAATGGCCTTATCGTCGGGTGTTTGACTTTCGTTGTAGGTCTTTATTTCCTTGTTCATGATCATGTGATTCTACATTCGACAAAAATAGTTTACGGAAGAATTCGGCACAAGATTATTTTTCGAGAATGGATTTCAGATTTTTCAAACTAACATCCATCTCTTTTGCAATCATTTTTTCAATCATCGGCACCATGATGTTCAGTGGATAAAATATGGTACTCACATTGCTTCAGCTTACCCTGGTCTGATGATCACTTAATGCTTCGGTCTCCATCACGACATGGGCGACAGCAGCCATAGGTTTTACAAATCGCATTTCGGTTTCAATTCGTTTTCCTTCAATGATGTTTTTGATTTCTTTTTGTCCTACTCCCGCATTTTTATTTCCGCTCCAGGAATAAATAAATCCAACGGTGCCGTCCGTTCCTTTAAATTCTTTCTTCCTGTTTTCATCTTCTGCTGCCCATTTACTAAACTCTTCCTGGTTTTTGATCAGCCTGATATAGTCAAATACTTTTTGCAATGGAGCATTGATGATGATTTCGCGTTTTACATAATGTACTTTTTTCATAAAAAGCGCTATAATCAACAACAAGGCAATGATGCCAGCCAGTACCAGTAGAATTGTAGTTATGATATTCATTTGTTATGTTGCTGTTTTTGTTGGTAAAGTTACAAAATTGTTTAATAATCTGGATTGGATGTGAAGAAGGCTCATCATAGAATTCAAAGTGTTATTGTCCTGAATTGCTTCAAGCAAAAAGTGAGTTGAGCATGATTGATTTTTCCAGAACAATTATTGGATTTGCACTCATGCAGTTTCTGAATTTATTTGTTTTGAAATTTGATAAGACCGATTATAATGCCTGGAGGTACAATTATTTTATTTTAATTACATCTTTAGCTACTGAAGGAAACTTAGAAAACACTAAGGGGTCGTGTCCTGGAATGATCAAGTCTGTATTGTTGACCATTTTTTTCATTCGTTTTAGATTTTTGGAATATGCTTTTGGGTCCATGGTTATGGGAATAGGCAGCAGACTTGTTATATTATAGTAAAACCATGCATTGTCAGAAGCAATAATTACTTTACCAGAACCAGTGTTTACGAGGACATATTGCGACTCAAATGTGTGCTTGGAGCCTGTATAAACTATTATGCCCGGAAGAATTTCTATACCATCACCATTTACTAAAGTAAGTTTTTTGTCCAGGTTCCTTTTTACTATTTTCAAAACATCCATGTTGTTAAATCCGATATGATTACCGCCTTCCTGCCAGGCCGTTCCAACAAAATAATCATAATCTTCTTTTTGCATCCAGATTTGTGCATTGGGGAAAAGATCAATTCCTCCGATATGATCCCAATGCGGATGGGTTATGATTACATCTGTGATCTCGGAATTTTTAATATTTATACTTTCGAGCATTTTGTCAGGACGCAAGAAGGAAATCAATTTTGGATTGATTTCCATATCATCGGAAAATCCTGCATCGACCAAAATCGTTTTACCATTATTGCCTTTCAAAAGCCAAATCATAAAGCAGACATTTAAACTGTCATTACCGGATGCCCCCACTGCCGCATCGGCAATTGAAATTTTATTAGTGCGTTCTGCAAATTTTATGGCAAAGATTTCATAGTTCAGGTCCTGGCTGAATACTGTAACAGGAATTGATGTTACGAAACAGGAAAATAAAAATATCCGGAGACCAAGGAATTTGAAATTCTTCATTGTTCAAAATTTACTAATTCTATCAATCGATTTTTGTTTTTTGATGAATGTTTATCGTAATCCCTGACACCAAGCAGAACATTTTTTATAGTTAAAATAAATACCATTCTTAAGATCCTTAATTGCGTCTAATTCATTCAATTTCACAAATCTCAATCGGTAAACTACACTTTTGTTTCCTGACCATCAAAAATTCCGGTTCGGCCTGATTGTGTTTCCTCCTAAAAATTCCACGATGCCCTGTTCGGGATAAATATGCCCTCCTGCATGGATGATGCATTTTGCATTTTTCAATTCTTTGAAAAAACTCTGTGTCAATTTTTCTTTGGCATCAATTCCATAAAATCCACTTTCCCGGATGCCCCAGGTAAAAAGGAATTGCGTGTTCATACTTTGAATTCGCGATTTAAGAATTTCTGAATTGGACAACACCGGATAATCTGGAATAATCAATTGATCCGGTCCGCTGATATGGGCTTGTTCCATGAGCACCGAATATCCGGATGCTATAATGGCTTTGTCAGGATGAGACTGCAATGCATTGAGAAGTGCCGCCGATCCACCTTGTGAAAGTCCGCAAACGTAAAGTTCTTCATACTTGCTTTTTATGTACTTGCTCAAAGCTAAGGTCTGTACAAGATAGTGTGCAGAAAACGAGGCTCCCTGGTTGATGAGATAATTTACAAATGAAGCTTCGTTGATTTTTTTTATGCCGTTATGAATGGCCAGAAAATCTTCATTGGGTTTGACATAAATAAACAGGTCCCCGTGATTCCGGACCAGGTCGATGATGTTTCGCTGATAGTTTTTTGGGTCATTGTAAAATATTGCACTCGATTGATTGATCCCGGAACCCGGTATGATTTGTATGCCTGTTCGTTTTCCCTTCCCATCAAAACCTATTTTAAAATATGCAAAGGCCGTATCAATATGATCATCATATTCGAACACCAGGGTCAGTATATGATTTTTAATTGAAGATTGCAGAATTTTAATTTTGTTGAATGCAAACCCAAAGGAATCATACCTCGTAAAATAACGCTGAATGTGATGGGCCAGCTCAGAATAATTTGTCACCGGTGGATATCTCTGCTTGTCCAGTTTGGAAATTTTTGCTGTGAAGTGTTCGGATAATCTGGAATTCCCCTGATACAAATACTTGTTGTGTTCCGTGGTGCTTTGGTGATCTACATCCTGTGCATTGATTTGAATGTTATCCTGACTATAGCAGGGCATTAATGGAAGGAACACCAACAGAAATTGAATTTTAATCATGGGTCAGGAAGTATGAACTGAATGCTGAATCACATCCTGATCATAGACTGCATCATGTTGTGATTTAAACGATCAAATATAAATCAATTCATGCAATTTGTAGAAAAGTCTAAGTTGAATCCGGCCATCCGGACTATAGATAGCATGAATCATAGATTAGAAACAACACCAAGGGTTTGCGCTTGATCAGGCGGTTGCCAGTGTTGTCATTTGATTTGGATATTCCATAGACCATTTCATTGCATCGAAACTTAGTTTAGGCTGTTCCTGGGTTGATGATTTCAGGACTTTGGATAAACAATTCAAAAAAGTTTCGTTTTCCTGTTTATTGCCAATGGAAACGCGGAAGGTATTCTGAAGTAGTGTAAAAGAGGATGTTCTCAGAATTTTTATACCGGTATTTGTCAAGTGGGACATTAGTTTTTCAAAAACTTCATCATCAAAAATGCGCAGCAATAAAAAGTTTCCCTGGGATTTGAAAACATGTACGGATGTGTTGTCAAATTCATTTTGAATCATTTGGTACATGCGTTCGCGTTCGCTGATGATGTTTCTTACCCGCATTTTTGCATTTTGCATAAACTCAGGATTGAAGAGCATCTCGCGAGCAAAGATCAATGAGAAATGTGTAATCGAAAACTGAAGCACCAGTTTTTTTATAATCGACGCAATTTTTTCTGAAGCACATAAATATCCAAGACGCAGTCCGGCAATTGGAAATGCCTTTGAAAAAGAGCGAAGGATGATTAGGTTTTCATATTTTTCAATAAGAGGAGTATAATCGGTTTCGCTGAATTCGCAATACACGCCATCTACAATGAACATGGATTCCGGATTTGAAATCAATAGGTGTTCGAGTTGATTAATGTCAATAGTATTTCCGACTGGATTGTTTGGCGAAGTGATGATCAAAACGGAATTGGAATCGAGCTTTGGAAGTTTTTGTAAATCGTATTCAAGATCTTCACTCAATAACCAGGGCTGATACGTGATGTTGTAAGTTTTGCAGTGGTAATCAAACAATGAATAGGAAGGTTGAGTAATGATGATGTTTTTTTTATTCAGTGCAAAAAAGTCGAGCAGTGTGGTGATGATGCTTGCGGATCCTGCGCTGAGTACAATATTTTCTGCCTGCAGACCACAGTACTCGGCTACTTTGCATTCGATATCCTTATAATCTGAAGCCGGATAGCGGTTCCAGTTGGCATGAAGGAGAGAATCCAGTACCTTCTTTTTTAAATTGATATCGATGTCATCGGATTGTTCGTTTTTGTCCAGCAAAAAACGGGAAGACTGTTTTGAATTTGCGATCCTGGTTTCTGTGGTTTGTAAAAGGAAACTGAAAAAATTATCTCTCATGATTTCTTCTTTTAATTTGCATAAATTACTGCAAGTGCAGTCTCTTTATCGAAAGTGAATCCAAGGAATCCTTCATTGTGATATTTTATTTCTACCCCCGTTTGGATGCCTGGTGGTAATCTCAGCAGTTCATTGTTAATGTTGAATTGGTTTTCTTTCAATCTTGCAATCCAACGTGTAGCGGGTTCGTGTTTTTCAAAGCGGTCTTTTTCTGGTTTGCCGAGGATGTCTTCGATTTCACGTCCGAAAAACAGTTTCAGTGCATTTTTTTCATTGTTGTCAATTTCAAGCTGGTCGATGACCTGAAACAAACTGTAAAAATGATTGTA
>JBGAWX010000225.1:0-5638 GCA_044227375.1 Saprospiraceae bacterium | reverse complement strand
ACTTTGCCCATGATGACTTCGGATTGCCCATGAGCATAGACTTCTGCGTTGTCAAAGAAATTTACACCATGATCATATGCATATGACATGAGTTCTGAAGCTGAATGTTCATCAACCTGATTTGCAAAGGTGACCCATGAACCAAATGAAAGCAAGCTGACCTGAAGCCCTGAATGTCCTAATTTCCTGTAGATCATATTTTTTAATCAAAACAAAAAAGGCTGCCGAAAATGACAGCCTTTTTTTGTTTATATGAATTCATTATTTAAAAACAACTTTCGAATAGGCTTCACCTTTTTCAAAACGCAATCTCACGATATACATTCCGCTGTTCAAATTCGTACGATTAATGGTCAGTTGATTTGAATTTACTTTTTCAATAGATCTGTAACATTTTCCATTGATATCCATGATATGTGCCGATAAAATCGGGAAGTCGCTGTATGTACTGATATGAATGATATCCTGTGCGGGGTTTGGAGCTATTTGCAATCCAACTGATGCGGGATCCAGATTTTTTGTTCCGGTATATCTTCCCAAATCACAATTTAGACCTAAAGCAAGACAAGCTCTGGGAGCAGCATATGCTATTATGGTATCCATAAATAATCTGGCTTTTGCTGGACTCATATCCGGATTTGTTTTTCTGCCGGTGGTATCGTTCGGATTGGTTGACGCCCAGAAATCCCATGGAGAAGAATCATATGGATTTGCTCTTAGAATTGGATATAGTCCTTCGTAGCCATCATTTAATTTATTTGCAGCCTGAGTGTAGACATCTTTGAAATTTTTTGATGTTGCTGAGTAAGAGTTATTGTTTCCAAACTCATTGGAAAGCTGTTGAACAATATAACTTCCCTGAACTTCGACCACTTCGAGCGGGGGTGTTACCGGAACAACAACGATTCCATTTTTGTAAGGAGCAAAAGGATCATTCGTCGTTTGAAAAGAAATCAAAGGTTTCTGTCCCGGGTCAATCCAGGCACTATCACCAATTGCACCACCCATATTTACACCTAATTGAAAGTTGGATGAATAGCTAACGTGATTAGGATAACACAGCGTGTCACCGTCTGGTACTCCCCATAATGCACCCAATCCGGATCCGGGAGGAACGACTCCAAAAGTTTTACCTTCTATATCACCATTGGTATTTGGTAAAATCATTGGTACAATTGTGCTTGGAGGTATGGTAAGTAAGAATTTTCCATTGGATGCTGATGGAATTTTGTTATACGTGTCCAATGCACTGCAATTCATTGCAATATATCCGCCGGTGCCCTGACCCCATAGAATAATTTTAGAAGTATCTATACCGTAGATGTTGCCATTCTCAACAAATGATTTTTTGAAGTAACGAATACAGGTATTTGCATCCTGAACGCCGCGATATGCAGCATTGATAATGCCTGATGTACGGACTGCTTTTACTGTATTTGTTGGATCCCATCCAAGTCTATAGTCTGCTGAAGCTACAACATAGCCCATTTGTGCAAGACGTGTACACATTTCAACAACAGTAGAATCTGTTCTGGTACCGCTTACACTTTGATTTTGTGGAAAAGGTAGAAAATTTCCAGAGTGAAAATAGATAATTAAAGGTCTGTCTGTTTTAGTGTCGCCTTCAGGAGTATACAGATCGAATACTAAAGGTTGCGGTATGGCTTCATGATAAAAAGGAATGAGCAACACGGTTGCATTCACTCCATAAGTTATACCTGTCTGCACTTTTACTGAAGAAAAATAACGATCAAGGTATCGCTCTTGTGCATCACTTTTAAGAAATGCCAATAAGCAGGTGAAGAATAAAAGTAAATTTTTTTTCATAAGTTAGTTTTTATTAAAGTGATTCAATTTTTTTTCCATTCATATAATAAACTGAAATATAAAAGCCTTCCAATCGCAGGTCCACCGTATGTTTCATAATGCTGATTGTTCAACACATTTGATGCACCCAGTTTGAATGTAGTATTCCAGTTTGTTTTTTTGTAATTGAGTTGAACGTCCAATATATCATAAGAAGGCAACAATCCGGTAAATTGGGGTGAGCCTTCAAAGACAAATGAATCGACCCATTTATAATTTATATTAAATCCTAAATTTCTGATGCGTGAGCCCAGTAGTTTCACGTCCATGTCACGGCCTGATAATCCAATATTGAATTTGTTTTGTGGGGTATTGTATGCAGGTATTATCGGATCATTCTCATCTGTTTTAGTGAGTTTATTTAAAGAGTAATTGCCATTCAATGAATAGTATTTGTTGAAATAATAATTCATTCCAATTGAAAATCCCTGTGTTTGTACATTGTTTATAGAATTTGCCGAAATCCTGTAAACTTGGGTATTGATTGGAAGCCCAATGAGCGTGTCAAATGATGATTTTACTCCGATATTGTAACCGATAAAATTGGAATACGAACTAAAATAATAACCTGCGTCCAAATAAATACGGTTGAACAAGGATGTCCGGAAGCCGATTTCGTATGTATTTACCCGTTCAGGTTGAATCGGAGCCACATTAAAATAAATTAAAGTTGAGGCATGATTTCCAAGATAATCTACAAATGATTGAACGGTAATGAGGCTGTCAAATCCATGGAGATTTCCCACCAATATTGCTCTGCCCACATCCAGGTGTAAATACTGATCAGTAAGAGTGGGGTTGCGAAGTGCCGATGAATAGGAGAGTCTGAAATACGTATTTTCTTTTGGTTTATAAACTAAAGAAGCGGCAGGCGTGGTGATGAAATCGAAATTTTCATTTTTGTCAATCCTTAAGGTAAAATTACAAGTGAGGTTATTGTTCAAAAACTTTTTACTGATTCCCGAATACAACCCATATTCAAAATTATGAATTCGCAAATCGTTGGAATCGACAAAAATAGTTCCTTGCGAATAAGGTCTGTAAAAGCGCATGTTAGCACCTATCAACCAATAATCCAACCAGTCCGGTGTAAACTTATATTCTCCCTGGGCATGATATAATGCAGATTGATCAAAAAATTTCGTACCATTTTCTCTGCTGTTGGAATTGCCTCGCGTGATGGAGTCAAATACATGTTTGAACTCTGAGGAACCTGGAATTAAATAATTGTTGGTTGGGTGTGTCGGGTTGGCTTCTTTTTTATTGGCATTAGCTTCAGCCAGTGAATGCCAATATCTCAGAGAATCAGAATGATCAACCAACCATTTTTTCGCAGCATCGAAATCAAATGTAAAATGTGGAATTCCTAACGAATCAAAAGTCGTCTTTAATTGTGGATACCCCATTTCACGCATCTTATTTACAATACCGCCTTCGGATTGCCACCATTTTCTATAATTGAAAGACCAGGTTTCATCGTCTTTGGAATATTGCATCAATTTAAGTGCTGTAAAATATGGATCGTATGAATCACCGGCATCTTCATTGGTTGCATACAATCTGAGGAAATATTTATTTTCTTTTCTAAGTTCTATCCTGTTTTGAAAGAACAATATATTTTTCAAACTGAAACGGTTGTCTCCCTGATACACCGTAGTGCCTGAGCCGAAGCAGCTTGCTAAAATTAATTCAGGACTGTTGTATTTGTTCTTGGGAGACAATCTGAAGTGTAAAGCGAAATTCGCTTTGTAATTTCTGGTATTGTAATCAACCAGATCGATTTCTTTATACCCAGTGCGGGCAAACATTCTGATGCCTGGATATTGAAAATAACTCGAACTGTTTTCAGTTAGTGTTGAATTGTTTTTGTCAGAAGTTAAATCACTTAAACTGTAATATTCATCTCCATATATATTTACAGCATCCCAGCGACCTGGATTTGGAATGCCTTTGGTAGAGTAAATAGAATCTTGTTTGATGCCATCTACAGGATTGTAATTATTGGCAATCCAGTCATTAGCTTTTAAAAAGAAAAAATTTAATTTAAAACCCATGAAGTCATCGCCATTTTTATTTTTAAATGCATTGGCATATCGTATCGATCCTTCAAATAAATTTCGTTCTCCGGTTTTCAATTGAGCAGTCAATCCTTTATGAATAAAAGGATTCTTGGTTTCCATGCTGATTACACCGTTGAAAGCATTGGGGCCATAAAATGCTGAACTCGCACCAATAATTAAATCCACTTTTTGAACATCCAATTCGGAGCATCCTAAAAAGTTACCCAATGAAAAATTTAATCCTGGTGCCTGGTTGTCCACTCCATCAATGATTTGCAAAGATCTTACCGGACTCGTGCTGTTGAATCCTCTTGTATTGATTACTTTAAATCCAAGACTCGCTGCAGTCAGATCCACATCTTTCAAACTGCCCAATCCATCATAAAAATTTGCAGAAGGTGTTTCTTTTATCGCAATGAGGTCCATAGATTCAATGGTGAGTGGAGATGATTTTTGTTTATCCGAAATTCGTTGGCCACTTACTTCAACTACATCGATCAATATGGATTCTTCATCAAGCTGAATCTGGAGTTTTCTATTGCCCTGATCAAAGTGAATCGACTTTGTCGCATATCCGCTATACCGGCATTCAAGTTCAACAGGAAACGAACCGGTGTATTTCAGGATAAAATTGCCATCGTAATCGGTAGTGGTACCCAAGCTAGACCCCTTAACCAATACGGTGGCACCTATTAAAGGTTCTCCGGTCTTTGAATCTAATAATGTGCCCGTAATGTTGGATTGCGCTAATAATGATTGCTGTGTATTGAATAAGAATAAATAACAAATAATTCCAATCGATAATATGTAACGTATAATCATTGTTTTCGCCTGTAGTTTGAAATAAAGATGTGAAAATCCACAGGCAAGTTAACGATTTAGTGTAAAATCATACAAAATTTATTAACGGTATTTTGCCGGACACAATGATTCAGAAGTCCCGGATGGCGAGAAATGAAGAATGAAGCATTTGAAGTTTGAGCAATGACCAATTATTCTTTTGCAGTACCCAATTGTTTTGCCCTTCCGGTTGTATTTACATGAGATTTCATTGATGTAGAAAAAATTTCTTTCTGAATCTCATATAAAGTCCTAGTTTATAAATTGAAAGCAACAACATTGAAGGGTTTTCGCTTAGAAGATTTTGTACTATTTTCTTTTCGTTTTTTTTGTACAAGCGGAATGCGAATTTTTCCAGGCCAAGTGATTTGATTTTTTTTATAAATTTTATGAGTTTAGTTTCAAGTGTCTTTTTATTGAATTCCAAATACACTAAATTGTGAACAGCCTGAGCAGTTTTTCTTAAAAATTGTTTTGCGGGATGAATGCCGGTATGTAAAACCGGATTTTCAATATGGTCGATCTTTATGTTTTTTTGTTGTAAAGATCTGGCCCATAAACTATCCTCGAAGCCATATTTAGAAATGGATTCATCAAAGGGATTGGCAAGGAGTATTTTTCGTTTCACCAAAAAATTGACCGTATGAAACGTTTCATATGGATATTTCATTCGCTCCTTCAAACCTGGATTTTCTTTTGAGGTGCCATAGTTCCAATGCAAAATCAAATTATGATCAGAAGGTTTTTCCAATGGATATATGCAGGAACCATAAATCACTTGTGCATTTTTGTGTTGTTTAAGATACTCAAGATATCTATGGATAAATGATTCATCCGGGAGCAACACATCGCAATCCAAAAACAATACATTT
>JBGAWX010000224.1:0-5649 GCA_044227375.1 Saprospiraceae bacterium | reverse complement strand
ATAACCAGCCACCAGTACAATTCCACTCGGAAGTATTGCGAATGAATTCGCTTGATCAGAAGATGGACCACCAAATGTCTTTAGTCGAATTAAATCACCATTAGGTTTAAACTGACAAACCAGAAAATCATCGACACCCCTCGCACCCAAACTTGTGGAAGAACTTTTTCCAACTGACACAAGCATTGTATCATTGTAAACCGCCATGTTATTACAAACATCGGAACCATTTCCTCCATAGATAAAACTCCAAAGTTTTTTTGGCTGCGCAGACACTCCCTGAAGTATCATTATTGAAAGTATAATATAAATATGTTTCATATTCAAAATTTTAATCATTAGAAATCAGCTTAATTTCGCTTTTAATAGGATAAAAGACTATGCCAAAATTAGTATGAATCAAATAAAAATTGACGAATCCTGGAAAGAAATCTTAAGCAAAGAGTTTGAGAATGAATATTTTAAGAAATTAGCCGAGTTTATAAAAGCTGAAAAAGCTACCGGTAAAATCATTTATCCGCCTGGCTCACTGATATTTCATGCTTTCAATTCAACTCCTTTTGGTACCCTAAAGGTAGTTATTTTAGGTCAGGATCCATACCATGGCCCGGGAGAAGCAATGGGATTGTGTTTTTCGGTTCCTCAAGGCATCCAAATTCCGCCTTCTCTACTCAATATTTATAAGGAATTAAACCGTGAATTTGGCTATCCTATACCAAATCATGGCGATCTGTCTCATTGGGCAAAACAAGGTGTTTTATTGTTGAATGCCAGCCTTACAGTAGAACATAAATCTCCAAATTCACATAAAACCATCGGATGGCAGATCTTCACGGACAAAGTCATTTCGTTGATTTCAGAAAAGAAAGAGCATGTGGTCTTTATGCTATGGGGAAATTTTGCCAAGTCAAAAAAGGCCCTTATTGATCAAAACAAGCATTTAATTCTGGAAAGTCCCCACCCCTCTCCTTTAGCCGGCGGTGGATTTTTTGGAAATCAACACTTTATAAAGTGCAATACATTTCTTGAATCGAATGGCATCCAGGCAATTGATTGGAAGATTCAATAAATTTATTCATATTTAAATTAAAACTAATAACTTTGCCGCATTGTAAACTTAAATTCAACCATTATGAAAATCAGGAATATCATTATTTTAGCAATCCTAGGAATTGCAGTCTCAATTCAGGCACAGGAATATAAATCCGCAATTGGATTAAGACTCGGATATCCATTAAGTGTTTCTTATAAAATGTTTATGAATGAAAAAGGAGCACTTGAATTTGTTGCTGGCTACCGAAATACGACCTATTGGAATTATTTAAATGTGGGAGCTTATTATCAGTATCATATGCCTATTTCAAGTGTTGATGGATTAAGCTGGTATGTAGGTGGAGGCGCCAATGTATTTTTCTGGTCTTATGACGATGTATATTATGCTGGACTGGATTATGGATCAACCAATTTTGGAATTTCTGGTTGTATTGGATTGGATTATAAATTTGCCAATACCCCAATCAATTTAAGCGTTGATTGGATTCCAACAATTTTTATTAGTAGTGACATTTATACTGGATTCAGAGGTGATAATGGTGCCTTTGCCATACGATACACAATAAATTAATTTATAAGAATATATCATTTTCACATAAGCCGCTGTAAAAAGCGGCTTTTTTTTTTAGAAAAAATGGAACTAGTAATAAGAATGATTAATTGACGAGTTTTCTTTTATTCTTCCTGTAAAGAAACGCAAGAGTGAATACCAACAAATAAGGCATTGCCAGTAGGTAGAGAATACCCGTATTGAGTCCCTTTCCTGCAGTTCCGCCATCTTTCATATTCGCTTCCGCTGCCATTTTGCACATAGGACATTGTGCAAAAAGATCTGCGCTGGTTAGCATTGCCACCAAGACAAGAATTACAGCAAACAGAATTATTTTTTTGTTCATCTAGGAATTAATACAAGGATAAAGTAAGACATAACACAACGGCCCACTGATACAAATATACAACCAGATGGGGAAAATAATTCTTGCCAGCTTTTTATGTCTTTGTACCTGATCCGTCAAGCCACGGATGTATGTAAATAATACGAAAGGAAAACTTAATCCCGACAAAACAACATGACTGATCAACAAGGTAAAATAAACAATCCTTATGCCACCCTCTTTACAATATTTTATTTCTTCAGTGGTGACATGATAAATAACATAACAAATTAAAAAAATAAAAGAAATCATGATGGCAGCGGTCATCAGCTTCTTATGGTGAATTATATTACCCTTTTTAATTTGTAAATACGCTGCTATTAAAACACAAGCGCAAATGGCGTTTAATGTTGAATATATTTTAGGCAAAAACCTGAAATCGATTTCAGAATCAATGTGAATTTTTCTCATAAAGACGACGACCAACAAGATCAGTACACTTGCGATCGTGGCTGAAATGTTTAATAGTCTAATTGATTTTGGATTCCAGCTCATCGATTACAATTTCAGACTGAGAAACACCGGAATTTGCCTCACCATTTTCTTTACTTCGGCGTCATCAGAGAGGTCATAGTACTGACGGATTTTACCAAACTCGTCCACCAAAACCACAATATTTTTGTTTTTATACTTCTCAGGAATTGCAAATGCATCTTCAGAAAAAAGATAGATGTGTTTAGCGGCCATATACGTTTTGATCCAGTTTCTATCCTGAGTCAATTCAAATTGCCTGCTCATATCCGAAATCATTTCACCTGAGAATAAACCAACTATTGTAAACAAATGGATTGTAAATTCTTCCTTTGTTTGCTTGTAAATGTTCTTTAGTAATTCGATACCATGAGTTCTTGAAGAGTCTGCACCTATAATTCCCACAATCCACCGTTTGCCTTGAAAACTTTCAGAATAAAATATGGAATCTGAATCCGTGACGCTCTGAAAATTTCCAACCTCGGATTTCACAGCAAGATCCACCATGGCATCTTTTCTCATCTGAGTTCCCTTAGAAAGATAATACCATGCAAATAAGGGCAAGCCAATCAAAATGATTGCTACCAAAAAATAATTTAAATACTTTTTCAATTCTTTAAATAATAAAACCTGGTTTAAGCTTACTTTAAATTAGCCTGATACAGGTCAATATCAGTGATGCGATGGATTGCTAAGACTATCCGTTTTAATTGTCTCAGAATGTTCTTGTGCTTTTTGCATATGTGCTGAGGTATCCATTACATGCTGCTGATTATGCACACCATGTCCTGAAGAAGGCGCTGAGAACTGAGCTATAGGACGGTCATTGACTTGCTTTCTCCAATGATACCAGGTGTTCCCTTCTGTAAAAAAAGCGATCACCGCCCAAACCAATAATAACGTTGGCATCAGCACGCTCCGAACCAGTCCAGGCACTTCGTATTTCATGTGCATGAATTCGAATACGATAAAAAATGCTTTATACAATGACATCACAATCATCAATGAATACATGATGAATCGTGGAAGATGAAACCCCTCAATGATATATCCTTTTCCAACGAGCGCCACCATAACTTCTGCAATCGTCACAATACCCAAAATCACAAATCCTTTGAAGACGACTTTCTTTGCTTCCTCGTAACTTAAATGTGTCATATACTTCCCTTTTTAAAAATTTAAAGTAGATAGAATACCAAGAATACAAAAACCCAAACGAGATCCACGAAATGCCAATAGAGTCCAATTTTCTCAACCATTTCATAGTGATTTTTTCGTTGGGCATAAATTCCACTTGCGACGTTCAGCATGATAATCAGCAAAAAGATCACTCCACTGAATACGTGAAAACCGTGAAACCCTGTAATGAAAAAGAAAAGGGCTCCGAACGCCTTTGGTCCAAATTGCTGCTCTTTTATTTCACCAGATTCTGTTTTGTATGTAAGCGGATTCCATTCTCCGTTGTGTTGATGTATGAGATATGTTCTTCCCTGAATCACCGGATCACCTACCTTTATATCGTGTCCATCGCCCTCGAGGTAAACCCCGTTTTCGATATGTGTTCCAAATGGATTTTTTCGAATAGTCATATGTTCACCTCCCATCAAAGTTGTCCATTCCCAAGCCTGGCAACCTAAAAAACACAATCCACCTAAAATCGTCAACAACATCCAGAAGACTACTCCTTTTTTATTATACCGATGTCCTTCTTGAACTGCACGAACCATAGTAACACTACTGACGATGAGCACAAAAGTCATGAAGGTTACAAAAATTAATGGTTTGTGATGAATGCCTCCGGGTAAACTCGAAAACACAAAATCAGGTACTGGCCAAGTTGGGCTGCTAAATCTCAGTGTACCATATGAAATCAAAAATCCGGCAAAAGTAAATGCATCAGATAACAGAAAATACCACATCATTAATTTTCCATAACTGGCTTTGAAAGGTTCTTTCCCTCCAGACCATGCTGATTCGCCTTCATGAATTTCAGGTGCATGCAATGTATGTTCCGCTGCCATTAGTTTTTATCTATTGTAGTATTAAAAATAAAAGTAAATAAATCCAAAGTATATCTACGAAATGCCAGTATTGCCTGACGAGATCTAATTTCAAAATTCTCATCTTGGTCACTTCAAAAGAAGTCATCAAAGAAAGGATCATGCTCGCTGCCAATACTCCAATTCCACCCAACACATGGGCTGCATGAATACCGGTAAGCGCATATAAAAATGAACCCGAAACATTGAGATCAATGGTTATTCCATGCTTTGTCAATTCTTTCCATGCTGCAATTTGAGAATACAAAAATGCAACACCGAGACAGAATGCAATAAACATTCCCAGCTTATAATGATTTGCAATGCCTCTTTTGAAACTTTTATATGACCATTCAAGACTGATCGATGATAAAAATATCAATAAGGTGCTGATAAAGAATTGAGCTGGCAATTTGAATTCATACCAATTTCCCACCGGCTTTCTCACAAGGTATGCACTGGTCAATGCCGCAAACATCATGGCGATGGTACCCATTCCGATCCAAAGTGCAAATCTCAAAGCCTGATGACGGCTAGGCTCAAGATTCTTATCGATCATTTGAATGAATGGCATCAGATCAGGTAATTATTTAAGAGCAATAAAAACAAAATCACAGGCAGGTATAATATTGAACCGAACATCAATTTACGCGCTGCATGCTCGTTGTTGATCCGAAACAAATTCCAACCAAGAAAAGTATAACTCAGAATGCTAAGCACCAAGAAACAAGAAACTACTGGATGAAATGCAGCAGTATTTGTGTATATAAATAAAAATACCAAACTCAATGAAGAATAAAGAGACGCGTACAAACCATATTTGGGGTCTGGTTTTCCATCGACATCTTTTATTAATTTGAATCCGGCTTTTTTATAATCTTCATGACCCAACCAGGCAATCGACCAGAAATGGGGGAATTGCCACAAATATTGCAATCCAAATAAACACAATGCCTCCAAACTCAAGCCTTGTGAAACAGCAACACCCGCAATCAGCGTAGGCAAGGCTCCGGGTATTGCTCCAACAGGTATAGCGATTGGAGAATATCGTTTCAAAGGAGTATAAATAAATGTATAAGATATAAACGAAAGCATACCCAGCAATGCAGCGCCAGGATTTATCATCGCTAATAAAATCACTCCGGAGGTAC
>JBGAWX010000223.1:0-5651 GCA_044227375.1 Saprospiraceae bacterium | reverse complement strand
GCATATCCTGGTGGAATCCTCATCAATCAAAATGGAGGTTATGCTAATCTTCCTGTAGGTTTGGATACGGTATATTACAGAATATACGATGGATGTTACAACCTTACGGAAAGTTATATCATAATCAATGTTCATGACAACACAGAACCGGTTGCAGTGTGCGACCGCAACACGGTAGTTGCTTTAAATCAAAGCGGATACAATTGGGTTGCAGCCGATGTTTTTGATGATGGAAGTTTTGATGAATGCGAACTGGATCATTTTGAAGTAAGGAGAATGGACAGTGCTTATTGCGGAAGCCGGGGTGAAGATGATTGGGGTCCGGAAGTTGGATTTTGTTGCGAGGACGTAGGTCAGATCGTGATGGTAGGATTCAGAGCGGTGGATCATAGTGGCAATTCCGGAACGTGTATGGTGAGTGTTGAAGTGCAGGACAAAGTTGGTCCTTCAATAATTTGTTTACCTGACATTACAGTGGATTGTCGATTTGATATCGACTACGATCATCTGGAGGTCTTTGGAAAAATTGCAATTGATGATGCAGAAAGAGATACAATAATTATTGATCCTCATTACTATCATGTGATTGGAGGTCATCCTCTTGATGGAATAGCAAGAGATAATTGTCCACCAACCTTATTTTCAAAAGTGGACACTTCACATATTAATCAATGCGGATTGGGATACATTATAAGGTTGTTCCAGGCTGAAGATGCACAAGGTAATTTAAGTGACATTTGTTATCAATATATTACAGTTGTAAATCATGATACATTCGATCTCAATGACATTGTATGGCCGCAAGATTTGGATACTTCAGGAATTTGCGATCCTGCAGTGTTGATACCGCAGTTTCTGACCAGTCCATATGACAAGCCAACAGTTAATGATGATGAATGCAGCCTCATCGGCCTCAGTTATGATGACGAGTTATTTTCGGCGACACTTCCCGGAGATCCTTGTTTCAAAATTTTCAGAACCTGGTACGTTATCGATTGGTGTCAAAGGGATATCAATGGCAATGTCATCATATGGGAGCATACTCAAGTAATTAAAGTACGGAATGAGTTAGATCCTAGGATCACAAGAGTTACTTCAGATACTACGGTTTGTAGTTACGATATCAATTGTGCACCAATACCTGTTCGCTTTTCAATTGAAGCAGATGATGATTGTACTGATGCTGATCAAATGTTGTACACTTATAAAATAGATTTTGAAGGGGACGGAACGATTGACGTGATTCACTCTGCAATTGGAGGAAATATTGCGGAAGGAACCTGGCCACTCGGAAGGCATATTGTAAAATGGGAAGTGGAAGATCGTTGCGGAAATACTGCACTATCGCAATTTGTACTCGATCTGCAAAACTGCAAGCCTCCCGTTGCTTATTGTTTGAATGGTTTGTCCACCAATCTGACCCCAATGGATACTACTGGGGATGGCATTCCCGATCTTGCAATGGATACGATATGGGCTAAAGATTTTGATGCAGGTTCCTATCATACATGTGGATACAATGTGTCCTTGAGTTTTTCCGATGATTTGAGCAATACTTATGTTGTCTACAATTGTGACAGCATTGGGGTAAGACAAGTTGAATTGTGGGTAACCGACATCAATGGCAATACTTCATTTTGCAAAACATTCATAGATGTTCAGGACAACTCGGGATTCTGTCCGCCCAATTTGAAAAATTCAAATGTCGAAGGTCTTGTTGAAACTGAAAAGAATCAGCAGGTGGAAAATGTTACTATTGAATTGAAAAATTCCGGATTGAATAATGTCAGAACCAATGCGGAAGGGCGATATTCATTTTTGCAAATTCCCAACGGAAAAGCAATTGTGGTGAATCCTTTGAAGAACGACGAGTGGTTGAATGGAGTGACCACAGCTGATATTGTTAAAATCCAAAGACATATACTCGGACTTGAAAGTTTGGATTCCCCATATAAAATGATTGCGGCGGATGTAAACAAGAGTAAATCCATCACAGCAAAAGATGTTTCTGATATCAGAAAATTAATCCTCGGGATTACTTCGGCCATTCCTGGAAATACAAGCTGGAGGTTCGTTCATAAATTGTATTCATTCCATGATTTGAGTGCGGCTTTGAGTCAAAACTTTCCGGAGAACTATGAAATCAATTCATTGAACGGAAACATGAACCTCGACTTCGTTGCCATTAAAACGGCTGATGTAAATCAAACAGCAGTAACCAAAGGATTCAATTCGACGTTGAACAGAAACAGGGAGGTGATGGAATTGCAAACTGACGAGCAAGACATGGCACCTGGAGAAGTTACAGAAGTCGAGATCCAGGTTCAAAATGGAGCCTTGTTTGAAGGACTTCAATTTACATTGCAATGGAATTTAAATGTTCTTGAATTGGAATCTGCAACAGGTAATGAAGATTTAAAAATTCATGAAGAAAATTATTCTTTATTAAGAAGAGGAGAAGGAATTTTGACTTTCAGCAGCAATGGCGAATTGCATAATGTGGATTGGATACTAAAACTAAAATTCAAAATAAAGCAGGTTGCCCGTTTGTCTGAATCCATCATGATCAATTCCGCGATAACACCTGCACTTTGTGTAGTTAAAGAATCCGGCGAAGAAGCACCAATCGTGATGAATTTTAAAGGGAGTAGTGCTAATGAGTTTGTTGTTTTACAAAATGAACCGAATCCATGGAATCACCAAACAAGTGTTGGAATGCTGATCCCTCAATCCGGAGAAATCAATGTTACCATTTATGATTTAACCGGTAAGGTCTATCTCAATGAAAAAGTCAAGGTAAACAAAGGATACAATGAATATCGACTCAACGAATCTCAATTGGCGCATCCCGGAGTATACTATTATCAAATAGATTACCTGACAAATACAATTACAAAGAAAATGGTTATTTCAAAGGAATAGAGAAAAGCGATTTTATAGTAGTAATCTGTGCAGCCTTCACAACAGTGAGGGCTGTTTTGTTTATTGGAAGGAGGAATTGGATAAGCCTTGTGATCGCTTAATGAGGTTTGTACTTTTCGCGGACTTGTTCTGAACAGGGCATTAATTATTCATACTCTAAACCTAGATGGCCCTAAGTCTTGGATTTGAATTTTACCCGATGGATCGTAATCTTATTCTCTATAAGAAATCCATATTACTTTTTGATGACTACCGGATCAAACTTACCTTTCTCATTGGTTTTGCATGGATCTTGAGCCCAGGTAACAGAAAATCCGCAGGGATTATTTGTATCGTGGCAAGGTTGGTTTTGAATTTGTGGATCAATGCATTTAGCATCTATTGCTGCATAATAGGTCGTGTTTGGTTTGAGTTCCGGATCCCCTTTATCTCCAAACGTAGCGTGGCCACTGTTTCCTGTTTTGCTTACATCAAAAGGATTTGGAGAGAAGGTGCATCCCCCAAGCGGAAAGCATTTGCAGGAAACTGTTTTAGTCGTAAAAAGGTAGACTGTGATGTTTGGAATTCCGGACCCTTTTGCATCCCTGACAATCACCGTGTTTTTTTGTCCATGCAAGGCTAATGAACCCATACAGAAAAACAACAGTATGGCAATTGAAGGTACGAAGTTTAGTTTCAGTAAATTTTTCATATTGCATAATTTATTAGTGAAGAATAAAAATGGCAATGACGATTCATTTGCTGATGCTGCCGGATTTTTCTTTTATTAAATGATTCCGTGTGCCAGTGTACGATTCAGGAATTATTTGAGGATCTTCAGGGATTAGGCAACATCTTTAAACTACGATTGAATTCCTGGTAAGTCTTGCTTCCTAATGATTTGTCTGTAAATATAAGTATAAAATTAAAAATTGCAATTTTTTTCGCGGGATAATTAAAGTGTATTCAGGGGAGGTTGGTAAGCAGACAGATTTTTATTTCGGCAGGTTAAATTCTGTTTGGATCGTTAATACATAGAGCTTCTGAAATTAAAGATGAATGTGAAATGCATTTGCACGAAATATCTTTTACTTGATATGTGATTAGAATGGATTTTAAAACAGGCTTAATTCGCGGATACCCCTTGTGAATTCAATGGTTTCATCCTAAATTTGAAATCTTGATTTTTACAGTAAACCAAAACCTATTATGGAAACACAAACATGGGTTGAGAGTATGCGAATTCAGAGCGAAGTGAAGAAATGCAAAGAAACGGTTTTTTGTCCCGGGGGCACGATTTACAAGACCAAGATGGCTTGTGGTTGTTGCTTCTGTGAAAAGGGCAGTTGCTTCTGTGAATGGCATGAAGGTGCCGGAGGATGTTGGTCATAGTGTTCTCTTGCATTTCTTTTTTTGAAAACTTAAATCAGCAATTTTATAATAGTATAAATTGCAAAAAGATGATTTTAAGAATTAATAAAAGGATGTGATTGTCTTTTTAAGTGCAAATATGGAAACGGATTATTAGAGAGCCAGTAGAGCAAAAACCAAGAATAGAATTCACAGTAATAAATAATAATCATTTTTGTGATCAATACTCAGCTATCAATGATGTTCTAAGTCGTTTTAACTATCCAAATTATATTCTTAATAAGTTATGGTAACAAAAATTTATTCGAAGTTAAATTTAATTTTTTGTGGCCATTCCCAAAAGACAGCATTACAGGAGATGTAGGGACTGCTTACGGAGCTGCTCAATGACTAGAGCTCAATTTTTAGATTTAGATGCTTCGACAAGTAGTCGATCACATACAATCTGGCTGAATTGTTCAGGCTTGTGACTGCCATAGCTTACGACCATGCTTTTATCGAATGATTCAATGGAATGAATTTTTAATTTTAATCCCAGTGATAAACCTTTACTATTTAAAAATTTTAAAAAATCGGAAGAAGAGTGGGTGAGCGCGGCCAATTTAACAGTTTGACCTGCTTTACAATCGCTGAGTTTTTCATAAGATTTCCATGAGATTTTTCCATTCTTATCCGGAATCGGGGAGCCATGCGGATCAATTGTTGGAAAGGAAAGCAATTCATCCATCCGTTCAAAAAAAACTGTAGAATTGATGTGCTCAATTTGTTCAGCAATATCATGAACCTGTTCCCATCCGAATCCCATGATGTCAACCAAAAACATTTCCGTAAGCCTGTGCTTCCTGATAATTAAAGCGGCTTCTTTTTTGCCTTTTGAAGTCAAGACCAGGGGTTTGTATTTTTCATAATTCAGCAAGCCTTTTTCATGAAGCTTATTCACCATACTGTTTGCCGTTGGAATGCTGATCTCAAGAGATTTGCTGAGATCCGACAGACTGATCTCTCCTTTTTCATTGGCAAGTAAAAAAAGGGATTTCAAATAATTCTCTTCCGTCTGTGAAGCCATGATTTAAAAATCTGGCACAAAGATATTAAAAACTCTTAAAAATAATTGTTAGATTAATCTAACATATTATCTTTGTGGGTCTAAATTTAAAGAGGCGGGAAGAGGGGAAGATGGTAGGAAGTTAGGTAGGTAGGAGGGTAGGAAGTTAGGAGGGGAAGAAAGGGATGGTAGAATTGATATTTATATAATTGCATTTAAAAATTAATTCGAAATGATTATTAAAAAAACTCATTATGTAATGTTCTACCTCCTGCCTACCTGCCTGCCTCCCTTCCTCACTACCTCACTACCTTATATTATTAAATCAGCATAC
>JBGAWX010000222.1:0-5671 GCA_044227375.1 Saprospiraceae bacterium | reverse complement strand
TATTGACCTTTTGCTTGTCGCCGGGCCTGAGTACGGTCATTTCAATTTCGCTTTTGGGCATGCCTCTTACAATCTGAAACAGATCTTCACTTTCCTTTCCTTTACCATCAAGGCCATTGACTGCTATCACCTGATCGCCCACTTTCAATCCCGCTTTAAAGGCAGGATAATCTTTATAGACTTCGGTGATCGTTACATAATCCCCGATTTTTTTGGCCCGGACTCCAATGCCATTGTATTTGCCTTCCAGAGAGATTCTCCAGTTTTCAATCTGAACTTCAGAAATGTAGTTGGTAAATGGATCCAGTTGATGGAGCATGGCGTCAATGCCCGTCTTCATGAGCTGGGCAGGATCGGTTTCATCTACATAGTTTGCATTGATTTCTTTGTAGACATTGGCAAAAATCTCGATGTTCTTTGCGATTTCAAAGGTCTTGTTGTAATTCAAAGCCGCTGATGTCAGGAGAAATCCGGTAATAATCAGTAAAAAAAGTTTAAATCGATTCATGATTTTGAAGCATAGATTGTCAAACAACAAAGGTATGAACGAAGGGTTCAGGCTTGTAGTGTATGAGCGTATTTTAAGATAGAGGGGCAGAAAGGGCAGATGGGAAGAAAGAGGGTGAGGAAGAATGTGAGGAAGGAAGGAAGGAAGGTAGAGGGATAGCTAGAGATAAGCAGGAGCATTATGAATTATTTGATGAGATGATGATGAAAAAGCGTCAATTCATAATTCCTAAGTTCAATGAGCTATTTGCAATACTTCCGATTCATTCGGACAGACAATATTCAATTTGAAGAGCAATGCAATTGAATTTTGTGAATCGTCAATTTCATTGCCTGATCAGAACACTATGGTATGTCTTGTCCCTGGAGTGCAGGGTAACATAGTATGCGCCTGGTTCTTTCAAACATTTTTCACTCAGAGAAATTTCGGAATTTGAATAAGTCGAACACTTATCGGAATAAACAGTTTGACCATATACATTGTAAATTTTCAAAGAATACTCTGTGTTTTTATCCGGAAGCTGAATGTTAATATCTCCTTTTATAGGATTTGGATAAATCAAGAATTCAACATTTCCAATTTCATTTAATTTTGTCGGTATGCCATTGACACAAATGTCTAAAGGATGTTCATCTTTATCGTAAGCAATAGAGTATGTGGGATCGTCGATGGCTTTGAGAAAATCATTTCCTAAGTAATTTTCGAGTGCGGTTAATTTTAGAATGAACAAACCAATATTGCCTGCTATACTTTCAGCGGAACCGTTAAAGGGATAATAGAGAATACTGAATCTGCCAGTATTTTTTAAAGAAAGATCAAGATTGTATTTCATGCCGACAAGCTGACCAGGAAGAATAGTGTCCAAACGCAAGATCTTTGGGTCGAATTGAAATGTTGCCTGTAAACCAAATATGTCTGTGTAATTCGGACAAAAAATTGGAATAAGATAACTTTTTCCTTTTTGTAAATCGAGCATACCATGGGTCAGGTTTAAACAAGGGGTTCGTTTTATTCTCTCTTCATTGCATTTTGAAAGGGCATTTCCATTTACATCCCCGGTCTTGATCCCTATGAATTGATTTTCTGATTCTGAAATGATGGAATTTGAAGTTATTATTGAGGTATCCGTTTTATTATAAAACTTCCAATAGGCATCAGACAGCGACAATTGATTTGATCCAGTACCAAGGATTTGTTTTTCAAGTTCATTAATGTCTTTAGTCGTAAGACTTTTGTTATTGTTGACGTCAGCAGCCAAAATGGATAGCTTATTTTCAATATTTTCCAAGCCTAAAATGTGCCTCCAAATCAGCATGATATCCAATACATCGACTCCATTAACTGCCGCATCTTGTCTTTTAATATTGCATGTAATGCTTGTGTCCAGATGCTTGGTTGAAATTGCAAAAAAATTTATACATCCAGTAGATAAATTTAATTGTCCAAGGAAAGTGCTATTTATTTGCAAATCCAGGTCTTCAATTTCTTTTCCATTTAAATTATAGAAATATCCCCTAAAATAATTTGTGTTCAAAGAATCACAATTTCCTTCAAAGTTATATTGGATGTTTACTGAGCAAGTAATGGGATTGCCAAGTGCATCTTGAATCCGTACTTTATAAGTTCTTCTTAATATATCCGATTGTCCGTTATCGAAATAATCTTGACAGTTTATTATGTCTATGGGTTTATTCATATTTTCATCAAGGGTTACTTTAAAATCAGAATAGGGTGAGCAATGATCCTGGGAAGTAAACAAGAGTTCTGGAATAGAAATTACATAAGTTTTAGGTAATTCAATCTTCAGATCAAAATCTTTAATCGGGCATTCAAATTTTGGATTGTTTTTTTGAAAAATGGTAAAATAGATGGAGTCTTTCGCCAGGTTTCCCAAACCATCTTTAGTTTCAAATAGTACTTTATGCCTGCCTACGGGATAATTACCACTTGCATTTTGTGGATTATCCATGAATGTTGAATAGGGATTGTCACTGAAGGTTGGCTTGAGTCCAAGTTTATATTCTCTTTGATTTAGCGGCCCAACTTTCAAGTCAAAACCATTATACGTTCCCATGCCATCATTAAAGAGATCAATAGAATATTCACAATAAATCCAATCCATAGCGGTACAGTTATCTTTATAATCAATTGCAACATGAATCATTCCGAATCCTGTGGAATCCGCCGTTTTACAATCTTGAACTTTAATGGTGTTTTTTGGAGCGATATGATCCAGTACATAAATGGTGTCTTGATAAGTCCACCTGCCTTTAACAGGAATACTCGAGGGATCATATTGACAATGATCAATGAATTCCCATTGTCTGAATACAATAAAAAAATATTCCGGATCACGGACATCGATACTATCAATATAATTGATACTGAGTGAAGAGCAGGAATCATCAGGCAGATTTGGTCTTTGTGTTGAATCAGGGGGCGGAACCGAGCAACCGGAAATTACAATTGATTTACCGTGTAATTCAGGATTAAAAGTAAATGGAGAACAATTTAACACCCAGATATTTTGAGTGTCTTTTACTTCAGTGTTGTTAGGACCTAAAGTAGAGAATATCCTTAGAATTCTACCTTGATGGCATTTTCTGTTATCGATTATTGTGATCTCGATTCTATTCTCCAATGGATTTATTACGAATCCTTCTTCACCCCAATCCAAATTGTATTGACGCTCTTTATTAATCGAATCAAAAAAAAGATTGTAATAAAAACAGGCCTTGTCAGCTGCTGTATTAGTGTTGGGGTTTCCCGGTATATTCCCAGGATATTCATTGGATGGATCGGCTTCACACATTTTGTGGCAAACAATATCAGTGGTAATTACTTTTTTTCTCTGAGTTGAATCAAAAACTACATTACCAAATAAAGTACTTCGTGAATCGAGCAAGTCGCTCTCTGTGAATTTAAATCTGCAACTCACTACAATGTCTGCAGGAGCAATGAGTAAAGGGTTTTGACTTTTTATAAAATTCAGAAGAATGAACAGAAGCAATAATGTACAGATGGTTTTCATATGAGTTAATTTATTTATGTTGCGCCTTGGTGAAGTATTCTTCTTAAACTTTCAGGATCAATTTTGAATTCAGCGGGTATAAAATTTTAAATAAAGATAATTTATTTTTACAAAAAAATTCGTATGAAAAATACCGATCCCCGCATTGACCAGTATATTTTAAATTCAAAGGAATTTGCAATTCCGATTTTGGAGTATTTGAGAAAACTGGTCCATAAGGTATGTCCGGATTGTGAGGAAACCATGAAGTGGAGTTTCCCTCACTTTCAATACAAAGGTGAGATCCTTTGCTCCATGGCCTCTTTTAAAAATCATTGTGCATTTGGTTTCTGGAAAGAAAAGTTAATGGTTAAATCTCGGAGTCTGTTGACTGATAAAGGAAAAACAGCAATGGGCGATTTCGGTAAAATCACTACATTGAAAGATCTCCCTTCTGCGAAAATCCTGACAAAGTGCATTCAGGAAGCGATGGCATTAAATGAAGCAGGCGTTAAATTACCTAAGACGGTTAAGAAAATTGATCCGAAGACGATTGTCATTCCTCCCGATTTTCAAAAAGCTTTGAATAAAAATCCGAAAGCAAAAAAATCATTCGAGGCATTTTCACCTTCTCACAAAAAAGAATATATCGAATACATCAATGAAGCAAAACGGGAAGAAACAAAACAAAGAAGAATTGCACGGAGCATTGAAAAGTTGTGCGAAGCCAAGGGCCATAATTATAAATACATGAGCAAATAAGTCTGCATCTGAAAATCAAAATTGGATTTTTTGCGGTACTGTTTTCGTAAAATTCCACAATTGGCTAAAGCCAATTGTAAGTTGAATTTTCTAAAATGTGACTTTGAGGATTTTCCAATTACAATTGACTTCAGTCAATTGTATGAAACTATCCACAAAGCGAAGCTTTAATGATATTAAGTGTGCAGGAAATTGTTGTGTTACAATTGGCTTAAGCCAATTGTAAGTAATAAATCAATTTGTAAGTTGAATTTTTAAAAATATTCATTTATCTTATCAGAGTAAAATCTCCTGCTTTGATATTATGGTGAAGTGTGCCGAATTCATCATAGCCAGAATAATGAATTACATAAACGTACACAGCAGGTATTGCTGCTTGATCATTAACTCTTCCATTCCATCCGGTTTCAGGATCAATAGTTTGAAATATAAGATCACCCCAACGATCGAAGATCTCTAATCTATAAGATGTGTAATGCAGCAGCACCGGTTTAAATAAATCATTGATGTTGTCTCCGTTTGGTGAAAATGCGTTTGGGACATACAATCGTACGGGACACTTTTCAGCAACATATACTGTGTCATATCCAATGCATCCATAGGCATCTTCCACGGTGACAGCATAAACGCCCTCTTTTCTTACGATGTAATCTGAACCGTTGTAACCATCCTGCCATGCGTATGAAGAAAAAAGGCCGGGCTTCAGACTGATATATCCCGTTTCACTACAATAAAAAGTATCCTTGCCTAAATCAGGAACCGGATTTTCATTGACTTCAACAACAACCTGGCCGGGATACGATGCGCACCCCAATAAAGTACCTTCCACTAAATAAACTCCTTCCTGAATTTTCGTAACGTTAGCTAAAACCGGATTTTGCTCGATTGAAAAAAACTGGTTGGTTCCAGTCCAGTAATATTTTGCACCCGGTTTATCCGAGGCCCGTAAAAAAACGCTGTCTCCTGAACATACGATCGTATCACCTGAAGCAATAAGATCCCGGCGTAACGTGATGAAAATATCCTTACCTACAGAATCTGTAGTATTCAGGCATAGATTGGTGTATTTTAATTTAATGGGATATGTTCCAAGTTGATGATAAATCTGTGTATCAATATGCATTGTGGAATGATGACCATTTCCAAAATCCCATTCAACAGCATATCGGTTTTCAGGCAGTCCGGTTTGAAAAATGATCGTATCATTCAGACATCCGCCGTCAGGAATCGGCAAGCGATTTATCTTAGTATAGTTGGCACCACCTCCATATGCATAGGATTCTGCATATCCATAACCATATGCAATTGCAATGACACCACAACCTCCGCCAATCAAAGTGTGTGGTCCGCTGTTGACATCAATTTGTGCAAATGCAAACTCGTCATTTGGA
>JBGAWX010000221.1:0-5685 GCA_044227375.1 Saprospiraceae bacterium | reverse complement strand
AACTACAAACAGCTGAATCCATTCAAATTTTTTCTGGATCCAAGTACTTATAAAGAAGGCAATCCATACCTGGAGCCCCAGTTCAGCTGGAATTTTGAATGGAACCATAATTTTAAACAGAATTATAATGTAAGTTTTTCATATTCCGCAACGACGGATAATATAACAGAAGTGATTGGACCTGTGGAAGGACAAGATCGCGTAACCGTGCAGACCGATCGCAACCTGGCACGTTTTGAAAATTATTCTATTAATGGCAGTGCGAACTTCGATATTCTAAAAAGCTGGAGCAGTATGTTGAATGTAAATACCTGGATCGGTAAATACAAAGGGGAATTTGCAAATACCAATTTGTCTGATGGCAATGTCGTGTTGGAATTCTCGTCGAACAATACGTTTAAATTCACGGATGATTTAACGGGAGAGTTAAATTTCAATTATCAGACACCACAAGTATATGGTTTTATGCATCTGAATACCATGTGGGGCCTGAGTATCGGAATTCAAAAGCAATTGCTCAATAGAAGAGCGAACATAAAATTGAGTGCAAGTGATATTTTCTGGACAAATCTTCCAAGCGCAACAATTCAATACCGGGATTATTTTGAAAGCTTTGATGTAAAAAGAGAAACCCGTGTTCTTTCATTAACCATAAACTATAAATTTGGAAACACCAAAATATCTGCAGGAAGAAAAAGAACGGGTGGAGCGGAAGAAGAGAAGAGGAGAGCGGCTGTTGGGAGTTAAGAGATGAACGAGGAACGATAAGAGATGAACGATGAGATGTAGATGAATTATAAATATTAGCGTGTGGAAAAGAAATGACATGTCTTATACACTAGCTCTAATATGATTAAGAAAAGACATGTCATTTCTGAGCTGTCCATTGTCCATTGTCCATTGTCCACTGTCCATTGTTCATTGTCCATTGTCCACTGTCCATTGTTCATTGTCCATTATCTCATCACTTATCATTCATCACTACTCTCGGTTTTTTCTTACCTTCAATGACGATCCGATGTCCTTCACTTTTTAGTAACTTCATTTGTCGTTCTATGCCACCGGGAAATTTTTCATTCATGGTACCATCATCTCTTATGACTCTCCAATATGGAGGTATTTTTTTACTTCCTTCATTTCGTATTTCTTCGGCGTATTCAGCACAAATTCGTAAAAAAATTCCTGTGGTCAAAGGACAGGCATAATCAGCATTACAGGTATCGGCAATATGTTCGCGGAGTTGTGAATTGGTCCAGATTTTCCCTTTCGGAATTTCGTAGAGTAATTTTTCAATGATTCGCGGAGTCGGGATTACCATCATTTCTCCACCATATCGTTCATTCCATTCTGACGGGCCTTCCTTAACTTCAGCAGTTAAGGGTTTATCCATTTTTTGTTTCCAGGGAATTTTTGATTTCATGAAATTCAGTAAGAGGTTAAACATTCAAGCGGTAAGAAGTTAACTGCAAATTGTAATCTGTTTTATATAAAAAATAATACAGATTAAAACAAGTTCTCCAATTAAAAAACTCATCACTCATCGTTCATCACTATTCTCGAACGATCTCAGCCCCAATAGCATTCAGCCGTTCATCAATCCGTTCATATCCGCGATCAATTTGATGGATGGAATGGATGATGCTTTTACCTGTTGCAGACATGGCAGCTATTAATAGAGCGACACCGGCACGAATATCAGGAGAGGTCATTTCGATTCCTTTTAATTGATATTTTCGATTGAGACCGATTACTGTGGCACGATGGGGATCGCATAAAATAATTTGTGCACCCATGTCAATGAGTTTATCGACAAAAAACAATCGGGACTCAAACATTTTTTGGTGAATTAACACACTGCCTTTCGCCTGGATGGCCATCACCAATAAGGCACTCATCAGATCCGGAGTAAATCCTGGCCAGGGTGAATCATAAACAGTCATTATGGATCCATCCATGAAACTTTGAATTGTGTATTCTTCCTGGGCCGGAATTAAAATATCTTCACCTTCATATTTAAGGCTGACGCCCATTCGCTCAAATACAAATGGGATTATGCCAAGGTGTTGAATGCCTGCATTTTTTACTCTGAGTTCTGATTGAGTCATTGCAGCCAGACTGATAAAACTTCCGATTTCAATCATGTCGGGTAAAAGTGTATGCGTTGTTCCATTTAGTTTTTCGACACCTTCTATGGTGAGCAAATTAGAACTCACCCCTGAAATTTTTGCGCCCATCCTGATGAGCATCTTACAGAGTTGCTGGATATAGGGTTCACAAGCTGCGTTATAGATGGTTGTGGTTCCTTTTGCTAATGTTGCCGCCATGAGTACATTCGCTGTACCGGTTACAGAAATCTCATCCATCAAAATATAAGAACCGCGAAGTTGATCACCGGAAATCCGATACTCTGATTTACTTTCATCAAAATGAAAATCGGCATTCAGTTTTTGCAATCCTAAAAAGTGGGTATCCAGTCTTCGTCTTCCGATTTTATCACCACCCGGCTTTGGTAAAACTGCCTTTTTAAATCTGGCTAACAGAGGAGCCAACAGCATCACCGAACCTCTTATTTTTCTGGCATTCGATTGGAATTCGTTTGTACCGAAATAATCCAGATCTACCGTTGAAGCTTCGAAGGTGTATGAATGTGCATCATGTTGAGTCACCTTTACACCAAGGCCTTTAATCAATTCGATGAGATGCCTGATATCCAGAATATCCGGAAGATTATTTATAGTCACCGGCTGATCCGTCAATAAACAGGCACACAAAATTTGGAGCGCTTCATTCTTTGCACCCTGTGGTTGCAATTCGCCTTTTAGTTTTTTACCTCCGGTTACCACAAAACTATCTGATGTATTCATATTATTGAAATTCGAATCAAAAGTAAGAAATTGAATATCATTAAAAAGTAAAAGATCAAATCACAATTAGAATCTAAATGTTTTTCACAACATCCGAAAACTCCTCCAAAATCATAGCCGTCGCTCCCCAAATCGTTAGATCACCAATTTGAATTGTGGGCACTTCTAGCATTGGTCCTTCTGTAGTTTTTAATTCCTGAATCATTCGATTCTCACTGATCATTAAATCAGATATAGCAATTTCGTGTAGAGAGTGGATCTCCGAAGTTTGTAGTTTATAATTTAATTCTCCATGATAAAATCCTATATAAGGATAAACATGATGATAACTTACAGGAATATAAAGTGGGCTCAACGCACCAAGTATTTCGATTTGATCGCGATCAACTCCAATTTCTTCGGAGCATTCTCTTATGGATGTGAATTGGATATCTATATCAGTTGGATCCATTCGACCACCGGGTAATGCTATTTGTCCACGGTGTTTATCATCAGGATGACTAGACTGTCTTGTGATTAAAGGAAAATGCAGTTGTTCATCTTTTTTAAAAAGCAATATCAAAACAGCTGCTTGATTAACATCTTCTGGAACAGTATAATCTAATCGCGCTGCGAATGGTGCTAATTTTAAATGGGAGGATTTACCCGGAAGAGTTGACTTTAATTTCTGTTTTATGGAATCGATGAAAATCAATGAAAGAATGAAAGAATGAAAGAATGAAAAATTAGGAGTTATAGATATTGGGAAATATTTTTTTTTAACAGTTAACAGTTAACAGCTAACAGTTAACTGTTCTTACTTATTCGATCTCTTCAAATATTCCTCCAATGCCATGGTCATAGAAGGAGTTTCAGGAGTTGGTGCCTGGATGTCAAGGATTAATCCCGCTTCAAGTATGGCCTTTGCAGCGGATGTACCAAAAGCAGCAATACGGGTATTTCCCTGTTTAAATTTTGGGAAATTATCGAATAAGGATTTTATTTCGAGTTGGCTGAAGAAGACAATGATATCGTATTTGATATCTTTTAAATCAGACAAGTCTGCACTGATGGTACGATACATTGGAGATTCGTGAAACTTGACTTTCAGAGACTTTAAGTAGGTAGCCACTTCAGTGTTTCCGGATTCAGAACAAGGAACCAGAAATGCACCGGATTCTTTATGCTTGTTAAAGTAACTTGTAAGTTCCGTTACTGATTTTGTACCATTGAAAACTTTGCGTTTTCTGAAGATGATAAATTTCTGAAGGTAGTTTGCAATAGCTTCGGTTGCACAGAAATACTTATTCATTTCATTGATCTTGAAACGCATTTCTTCTGCAAGCCGAAAATAGTTTTCAATAGCATTTTTACTGGTGAATACGACATTTGGAAATTCATCATGACGGATTCTTTGACGTCTGAATTCTTTTTCTGTGTAACCTTCTACCTGAATGAAGGACCTCCAGTCCAGCTGAATGTTAAATTTGGATTCTATTTCAAAATATGGAGATCGCTCAGGACGCGGTTGGGATACCAGAATGGATTTAACCCGCGTGCACCTGTTATCCTTTTTTGATGCGATGGTTGTCGTTTTCGTCGGCATGTCCTTCGGCTTCTCAAATAACGCCCTGTTTGAATAAAAACATTATAAAAAGAGCCAGGGGCGCGATTTCGAAGGTGCAAAGATACAATAAAAAATGAAAAATATGTTGACGCCAGAGACTAAAGGAAAATATAATTTCCCTGAATTGCCGGTAGAGGTATAATATCACGAAGATAATGAAAATCAACCAAATACATTTACGGCCCAAATCCGGGTTGACAAAGGCAATTATAAAATCTGCAGGTATGAGCAGTATCGACATAATGCATGAAAAAATGACGATACTAAAAAGGTAGCGGTCTGTTTCTTTATACAATCCGTAGATCGATCCGATCAATTTTAAAATCATATGGCGCAAACCATAAATCAGCATGATGTACAAAGCGATATAGAGTATGTAGACCGGGGCTTTAATGCCTTTAAAATGAATGATGGATAGATAAATGAAAAGACTGATCCCGATAAAGTACAAACCATAAAGAAGATAATAAATGAGCAGATTTTCTTCTTTGCTCTCCCTATAGAGTAGGTTTAAAAAATTGAGATTCAACAGACTTCTGTAAAGTTTTATAGTTACACTCCGGTTGATGTTCAGAGCGATGGCCAACAAAAAACTGAGAAACAGTAAAGACCAAAACAGCAGGGATTGAACGTCACTGGCTTTGATCCTGGATTGTGGAGTCTCGTTTATCCAGCTTAGTATTTTGGTGTTTGGATTCGAAGAACTCCAATCTGAACTCAGATTGAGTCCGGGTCTGAGGGCAAAGGGATTCGTTTCAAATTGTGTTTCAACTGAAGGATTCGCCAAAGAGTCGAGATTAGATTCTGTGCGCCGGATATCAAATGGATTGACTGCTTGCCCCGGCAGGTTAAAAACCTGAAATACAATGAATAAAAGTATTTGAACGAATCGCAATATGCTTAGGGACATATAAACTTAAAGCCTATACCATGGATGTTGTCAATTTTTATCATAGGATCTTCTGAAAGATATTTCCGAAGCCTTGAAATGAATACGTCAAGACTTCTGCCCATAAAGTAATCGTCTTCTCCCCATAGTGTTTCGAGGATGACAGAACGTTTGATCACTTTATTTTTATTTTTCAAAAGGAAGCTCAACAATTCACTTTCGCGCTGAGTCAGTATCCGTGCCTCACCATTTAGAACCAATTGGTATTCCAAAGGCATATAGACGTATGTTCCTACCTGAATTTCTTTTTCTTCTGTAGGAGCCTC
>JBGAWX010000220.1:0-5760 GCA_044227375.1 Saprospiraceae bacterium | reverse complement strand
TGGTTCCTAATTCTTCAGGGTTTTCAGGATTCAGCAATGGATTTGTACCAACGGTGTTGAATTTATCTGATTATACAAATGAAAATATCCAGATCCGTTTCCGATTTGGAACGGACTCTTTAAACCTGAGTCCAATTAATGATATCCTATTTGGTTGGATAGTGGACAATATTGAGTTTATTCAACCTAAATTTTATAATGCCGAAGTATGCGTTACTACCAATGAAGGTGATAATGTTTGTGCTTCTTCACCAGGTAGAGGTGTGTTGGCAGATTCCGATAAAATCATTCGAACCGGCACAAAAAACAGTCAGGCAAAACAGGATTATAAAATTTATCCCAATCCTGCGGGTGATTATTTTTTACTCAGTTTAGCTCAGGAAAACCCATTCAAAAAATTGATTTTGAGAAATATCAATGGACAAGAAATAAAAAGGCTGGACATTCAATCGGGCACTCCGCTTATTAAGGTAAATACATTCGACCTTCCCAAAGGATTAATCTTAGTTGAACTGGTCAGCGATCAACTTAGAGCGTTTTCAAAAATGATTATAAAGTAATTTAAGCTATAATGCATTAAGAAGGCTGTTCAATTTGAGCAGCCTTTTTTGTTTGCGGAAATGTTTGGTTGGGTTTAATTTTTATTTTGGAAGATGAGTGATTTTCAAAGCACGTACGATAGGCAAACGGAGTTTGCCATACACTGGGACGTAGTTTGGAAACTACGCCCAACATTTAGAAAATATCCCCAACTTTTAGAAACTACGTCTATCTTTAGTATTAACAATCACAATAATCAAATATTGATTCCTTCAGCCTCTAACCTTCAGCCGAATACTAAAGTTTACATCTTATTCAAACACTTGTACTTTCTTAGTGACTTCTATGAATTCGCGAGTGAATTTTCCTTCATAGCGTGTTGCGCGAACGATGTGATTGTCGATCCAGTGATAATTGCCGCCTCTGGGTTTGTTGAGCAGCAGGAAATGATATTTGAATCCGCATTTTTTCAACCAGGTTTCCGTGATTTCTTTATGGGCATCGGTACGTGAAGTAAAGAAGGTAATGATGTGTCCTTGATCGTACCACTGATTAATGACTTTTACAGCATCAGGATAAGGTTCTACATCGACCATTCGGTGGGGTTCTTCATTTGGTATGTCATCACAAATGGTCCCGTCAATGTCGACTAAGAAATTCTTGATATCCTCCGGCAATAGTGGAGATTGAAGTTTTCCTTCCTCGTTATAATGCTGCTCAAGTTTGGGATTCATATCTGATTAAGAAAGTAAAGATAATCATTCTAAAAAAAAGTATTAGTCTTGTTCTTTAACTTCCCGGGTATCGGTATCATCCAATTTGTGTTCAATGTCTGCGCTTTTATCTGGTTCCATCACAGGTGCTTCCGAAGTTTGCGGCCCGGAGTTGTTGGAATCAATAACTTCAGAATCAGTTATTAAATGAGTTGGTGCTTGATCATCATTCTCTTTAGTCTTGACTGCAGTTGATTTTTTTCGTCCGGTTTTTTTTGCGGACTTAATTTCTTCAGCTGCTTTTGTTAGTTTTTCCTGGACTTCTTCCGGTATTTGTTCATGAACATGATGAATCTCTTCATTAATTTTAGCTTTCACTTTTTCTGATTCAATCACAATTTTTTCATTGCGCTCTTGTCTCTGCTTGAATTTTTCTTCTCTCTTTTTTATTTTTTGAGTGAGGAGTTCAAGTTTTTCCCTGGTTTGTAGCAGTTCTTTTAATTTTTCTTCTTTCGAACGAATGCGCTCTTCGATCATTTTGATTTTTGCAACTCTGATCTGCGCTTCGAGTTGTCCCGAGGTACTTGCTATTCTCCTGTTTTCAAAATCAATATTCTTTTTTTCAAAGTCGATCGATTGCTCCATTTTTTTAATAGCCTGAATCAGTCCTTCGTATCTTCTGAAGATATGATCCGTTCCTCCTGTGTTTTGTTCTCGATTCGAATTTTTATGTTCACGTTTTTCTCGGATGATCTTAAAAGCTTCATTGAGTTTCGACAAAAGCGATTCCCTGTCTGTTTTACTGAACGAATGTTCTTTCATCTCCTTCTGAATGGAAATGAGTTGATCGAACAGAGGTTTTAACAATGCACCCGATTGTATCTTTTGATTGACTTCTTCAATCTTGTTGGAGATTCGGTCTGAAGTTTCTTTTGATTTTTGATGAATTTCTGCGCTTAGACTCTTTCTTAGTTTTTTTAATTCATCAAACAGGGCATTTGATTTTTCTTTCAACGAGTCAGCGTGATCCCGGAATAAATTTTTATCAAATATGTGTTGTTGTACATTGGTCCACATTTCTTTTAATTCATCCCACAAGGGCTGACTGTATACTTCTAGTCTTTTGATTTTGTCTCCAAGATCTTCGAGCTCATTTTTAAAATTTTTATACAACTTGGTCGACAGGATTACAAAATGCCATTCCATCTGGGCCCGCTGAATGATATCAGAACGTTCGACTTTTAAATCATCGGGAAGGATGCTTTCTGCCATGGTGAGTTCTGTGACCCGGTGTTCTGTAGAAGACGGAAAATCAAGATCGAGACCTTCCCGCCATTGACTCATCATCAGGTTGTAAAAATCTTCTGTGATTTCTTTTTCGGGTATGCTCCAAATATCTACTTTGTTCTCATCGGCATTCAGCGAAACGGCAAGTAATACTTTTTCTTCTTTCGCATTGACGCCCCAAACGACTAATCTGGTTCTCATCTCAAATGGTTTTTTTCAATGTATTCTGAAATAATAAGTTCTTTCACCTCTCAAACAGAGGCCTTTGTTAGTAAATTAATTCAACAGAGCTTAAACGTTTGAACTACGCAAAAATCAATCCAAAATTATGAATAAAGGCTCTAGGCTGCAGGCTGTAGGCTATAGCATGGAGATTTAAGCAAAGTATTCATTTTAATCAACTCATCTTTAGAGGATTATAACTGGATTGGATTTTATGTTAGCCAATTTGAAATACTCCGGCGAATCAATAATTTCTCTTAACAAACCTTAATCCTTCAGCCTATCCCAAAGGGACCCCTACGGGGCAGCCCACTCTTCCCAAGCCGCTAAGATACAAATCCATTGACCAGCAAGTAATTAGCGATCTGCACCGCATTTGTTGCAGCACCTTTCCGAAGATTGTCTGCCGTAATCCAAAGATTCAGGGTTTTGTCCTGAGATTCATCTCTGCGAATCCGACCAACAAACACTTCGTTGCGATCTTTGGCAAGTTGTGGTGTTGGGTATTCAAATATTTCCGGGTTGTCCAGGACCTTAATGCCCGGAGTTTTGGATAGTAGCAGTCTGATATCTTTTATATCAAAATCTTTTTTGCATTCTATATTGACGGATTCCGAATGGCCGCCATGAACAGGCACTCTGACTGCGGTGGCGGTAACCCTGATGGCAGGATCCCTGAGAATTTTCCTGGTTTCGTGGACCATTTTCATTTCTTCACGGGTATAGACATTTTCAAGAAATACATCGCATTGAGGAATGCAATTTTCAAATATCGGGTGATGATATGCTCTGGGTTCTTCCACCGGAAGTCCCATCCGTTCGGATTCATATTGTTTGACCGCTTTCATTCCGGTACCTGTAAATGATTGATAAGTAGAAATGACGAGTCGTTCCAGTCCATAAGCTTGCTGAATTGGATGCAATGCGAGGACCATTTGTATTGTAGAACAATTCGGATTTGCAATAATCCGGCTTTCTTTGGAGATGCTGTCGGCATTGATTTCCGGAACCACTAACGGAGAATTCGGATCCATCCTCCAGGCTGAAGAGTTGTCCACTACATAGCATCCTTTTTCAGCAAACCTAGGAGCCCATTCCAATGACGTGCTTCCCCCTGCTGAAAAGATGGCAATGTCCGGTTTTGAATCTACCGCCGTTTGCATTCCAATGACTTCATATTCCGTTCCATTCCATTGAATCTTCTTTCCCACAGAGCGTTCGGAAGCTACAAAACTGATTTTATCGTAAGGAAATTTGAATTCATCAAGAACCTTGAGAACAACTTGTCCAACCAAACCGGTGACTCCAACAATTGCGAGATGCATAAATTTAATTTTGTGCAAAGTTAATTTTCATTTCTTTTGCAAGATTCTAATTAACTTGGAGTTTACATGAAATTCATTCTGAGTATTGGCTTCAGTCTTCTGTTGACCTCATTGTTCGGGCAATGGAAAGAAAATTTTCAAACGGGAATTGATAATTCCTGGACAGGAGACCGGTCTCATTTTATAGTAAATGCGAATCAGCAGCTTCAACTCTCAGCTCCAGTTGCCGGATCATCGATTTTATTGCATCCATTCGTCAATGCAGATAGTTTGGTTTGGATGTTTTATTTCAAATTGGAATTTGCACCATCGGCATCCAACAAAATCAATATCATCTTGATGACGGATCGGTTGATGCAGGATTCTGCAAACGCTTACCTGATGGAGATCGGCGAGAATGGCAATAATGACAACTGGAAATTTTATGTTCAACAATCGCAATCCAAAATACTGTATGCTGAGGGAGAACTCACCAGGCTTGCTTCAGATCCGGCACAAGCGCGGATGAAGATTCAAAAAAATAGAGATGACAGTTGGACTTTTTCAACAGATTATTCAGGGGGATCCCAAATCATTTTGGAAAAAAGTGTGCAATCGGTTCCCAGCTTGAATATCAGCAATCCACTGTTTGGCATTCAGTGTTTTTATACAGATACGCGTAAAGACAAGTTCTATTTGGATGATGTGAGTATTGATTTTCCTGTCCTTGATCTCAAGGCACCTGAGATTATTGGTGTACATGTAATTTCGGAGTATAAATTGAGGATACAATTTGATGAAGCGGTAGACAGTGTTTCCTCTTTAGTGTTAAAAAATTATCAATTGGATGGACATCTTTTTCCCATTAGTGCAAAGAGGATTTCAACTGATCAATTGGAACTTGGGTTTTCTGAGAAGTTTGTAACTTCCAAAAGCTATCAATTGCGCTATGATAGCATTGCTGATTTGAATAATAATCTTACACGTAATCAACTCTTTATTTTTTTATCGGAATTACTCTCATCACCTGGCTTCCTCGATATGATCATCACGGAAATCATGGCGGATCCAACACCAGTGGTTGGTCTTCCTGAGAAAGAGTTTGTGGAAATTAAAAACATCAGTGCACACACACTGGACCTCACAGATTGTACAATTACAGATGGCTCTACGGAATCCAAATTGACGAAATACGTTTTGGATTCAAATGCTTATCTCATTTTGTGCAACATTAAGGATACTCTGGAATTTAAACCATTTGGATCTGTATTAGGATTAAGCAGTTTTCCATCATTGAATAATTCTGGCGACCTTATCAGTCTAAGGAATAAAGACGCAGAAATTATTAATGAAGTGAATTATGAAGATTCATGGTATCGGTCTTCTATAAAAAAAGAAGGAGGTTATACTTTGGAGTTGATCAATACCGGCAGTCCTTGTGCAGGAAAAGAAAACTGGACAGGCAGCCAGCATTTTTCAGGAGGAACTCCAGGACATGCAAACTCAGGAGGAGTATATCAAAAGGATGTATCGGGTCCTGAATTGCTGGATGCATATCCATTAAATGAATTTGAGATTAAAATGATATTCGATGAAAAGTTGGATCAAAGCAGCCTTTCCGGTTTTTCCATCATGCCGACACGCAGCATCGCTTCTGTAGATATTTTAATGCCTTCAGGAAACGAAGTGTTGTT
>JBGAWX010000021.1:0-20550 GCA_044227375.1 Saprospiraceae bacterium | reverse complement strand
ATGATATTTACTCCAAAACCGGCGATACAACTCCTTTTGTTTGTTATCCAAATTGACATCTCTTCCCTGTATGAAAGCCCGCACCACTTCATTACTGCGCATATCCAAGGCATCACCATTGCTGATGAACAATGTTGCGTCTTTTCCGGACTCTATACTTCCACATTGTTGATCAATTCCCAAAATTTTAGTTGTATTCAGTGAAATGCTTGCAACGGCATCTTCATATCCCAATCCATACGCCGTTGCTTCCCCAGCCTGAAACATCAGGTTGCGTTGTTGCCAAAAACCATTCACACTTAAACAAAACAGGATTCCCTGGTCATTCAACATCTTTGGATTTTTGTAGGGCTGATCGATATCATCATCTTCATGAATGGGCAAACTATGAGGTTCGCTGAGCATTATTGGTACTTTATTCAATTTTAAAAAATCCGTCACCCTCCAGGCATCCATTGCTCCAACAATCACCGGAGTAATTTTATATTTCTTTGCAAACTGCACGGATTGGATTATTGTTTTCGCCAGGTTGGTCCTTATATATAATTTCTTTTGACCTGTAAATAGAGATCGCATGGCCTCGTAACCAAGATTTTTTTCAATACTGTATTCTTTTTTTGAATAGGCATATGCTTCATCAAAATAGTTTGTGATTTTGTTGATTTCATTTTGATACCGATCCGTTGAAGATTGTGTAGGGGATTCTTCCTGACGTCCACGGGGAGGATTCGGCGAAGGCCAGTTGAGAAAAATTCCTTCATCTGCTTTGACTACGGCGTCTTCCCAATTCCACGCATCCAGTTGCATAATAGAAGACTGCCCTGAAATCATTCCCCCATTAGGTATCACCTGTGCAAGCAACATGCCGTTACTTCTCACTGTAGGGATTACTTTGCTGTCGGTATTGTAGGATGTCAATGCACGAACATTTGGATTCAACTCACCAAGTTCCTGATAATCTATGGTTGCTTTTACTTGTTCAATCTCAGCCAATCCTAAATTAGTCGCTGGACAAATAAATCCGGGATAGATCTGTTTTCCATTCGCATCGATCCTGTTTTTAATGCCTTCAGCTTTTTGCAAATCAGCACCCGCATAAATAATTTTTCCGTTATCAAACACAATGCAACCCTTCTCAATAACCGATCCATTGCCCACATGAATGGTTCCACCCATTATGGCTATTTTTTCTTTTTGTGCAGGTGCGGGTGCGGGTTGTGCATATAGATTATGGTGAATAAAAAATAAAATCATCATAGCAACATAATGCAGAAATTTCATTTTTAAGGATTGTGATATTTTAAACTTTAACATGTTCATTTTTAATTCATGGTTAAAATAATTCTAGTCATTCTGAGTGGTAATATTTTAATTATAAATTTTTAATTATTCATTCTCCACGCTGTCACAATGATCCAGCCTCCTTCTTCTCGAAGAAAACTGTTGTGTTTCTTCTCCGCCTGCTTTTGCTTTGATCATTTTTTGAATGAGGCGCTGACGTTCTGCTAATACTTCAGCTCGCAGCATCAGATCTTCTTTTTTATCATAAAATTTTATTCCATCCACAAAAGTCATTTCAGCAATTGCTTTAATAGAAAGAGGATGCTCATTCCACAACACCACATCTGCATCCTTACCCTTTTTGATACTGCCTACCCGATCATCAATGTGCAATAACTTAGCGGGATTGAGGGTGACGAATTTCAGTGCTTCCTCTTCAGAAACTTTACCATACATCACTGCTTTAGCTGCTTCCTGGTTCAGTCGTCTTGCCATTTCCGCATCATCAGAATTAAAAGCGGTGACTACACCCTGATCATGAAGTATTGCACCATTATAAGGTATTGCTTCATACACTTCAAATTTATAAGCCCACCAATCCGAGAATCCAGCTGCCCCGGCACCGTGTTTCTTCAGCTTATCAGCAACTTTATATCCCTCCAGAATGTGGGTAAATGTATTTACCCTGAAGTTGAATTGCTCTGCGACTTTCATCAGCATATTGATCTCTGATTGCACATAAGAATGACAAGTGATGAATCTTTTCTTGTTCAATATTTCCGACAGCGCATCGAGCTCGAGATCCCGGCGTGTTTCATGTGGATTTGTTTTAAGCAATTCATTATAATCTTTTGCTCTTGAAAATGCATCCATGTAAACTTGTTCGACACCCATCCGGGTATCCGGATATCTTCCCGCCCGATTATCTCCACTTCGTTTTACATTTTCTCCCAATGCAAATTTTATAAATCCATCAGCACCTTCAAATTTCATTTTCTCGGGAGCATATCCCCAACGCAATTTGATCAAAGCGGTCTGACCACCAATTGGATTGCAGGATCCATGTAATAAATGTGATGTAGTCACTCCGCCTGCCAATTGTCTGTAGATATTGATATCTTCCGAATTGATCACATCCCCAATTCGAACTTCTGATGTCACGGATTGAGTACATTCATTGACACTCCCGTTAACGGCGATATGAGAATGCTCATCAATAATTCCCGCAGTGACATGCTTACCGGTTCCATCAATTTGTATCGCATCCGTTTCATTGAGGTTTTTTCCAATGTTAGCGATCTTGCCTTCGCGAATCAGTACATCCGTATTTTTTAAAATGCCTTGCGACTCATTGGTCCAGACTGTTGCATTCTTTATCAGATAGGTCTTCTGTTGTGGTTTTACTTTCCAACCAAAAGCAGTGAATGGAAATGTAACAGGACCGATGGTATCTTTTGGTTTGATGCTATCGCCCTTGGGTTTTTGTTGGGCATCATTGGATAACCGGATGAATTCAATGTCATTCCAGCTTCCGTCTTCGAGTTGTGCACGGCCTTTCCAGGTATTTTGATTTTTGTAAATTGAAAACAGAATTTCTCCCTTTGGATGATTCCGGTTGATCCGGCCAGAAATATAGTCACCTGCAAGTTTTGCTTTGATGCTTACTTTGCTGGAGTCAAAAGCTTCCAGTTTAAATTCTGTTTTATCAATCTTACCACTTATGGTCAATAGAAAGGATTGGGTATCCAATTTAAAATTGTACTGACCGTTTGCCGATGCATCATGAGCTTGTTTAACAAAGCTAAATCGGTTGCCCTGAATCCAATTTTCTTTAATCGAGCTCTTGTCATCAAAAAGATTACCATCAGCAACGATGAAGTTGGCCAGTTTGCCGGGGGTTAATGTGCCTGCCTGATTGGAAATTCCCATATATTCTGCAGGTCCCTGTGTGAGCGCATACAAAGCAAGTTTCTCTGACAATCCTCTTTGGATGGCTTTCCGTATATTTATCAAAACCTCTTTTCGTTCTTTTAATTCCTGGCTGGTAAAAATGAAGGGAATCTTTTTTTGAGCGAGCAATGCAGGATTTGAAGGTGCCATTTCCCAGTGCTTAAGATCAGACAAATCGATTTGTAAAACATCATAAGGATCTTCCACTTCATAAACTGCAGGAAAACGCAGAGGAATAATCAATTTGGCTCCGGTGTTTTTAATTTCATCAAGTCTTTGATATTCCTGTCCATTTCCTTTGATGATGTAAGTGGTAAAAAATTCTTTTGCAATGGCGGAAGCTCTTAAAATATCAAGTGGAGAATTGGCAATAAAAATTTGAGGAAGTGATTGCAGGCGAATCCATTCTTCGATTGATATGTTGACTTCTTTGCTTTTAATTGCTGTGGAATAATACGCTCCATCCAGATAGGATTGTCTTAATAATGCAATGGATCCCATAAGTGAACCCGGATATTCTTGCGCAGACATTCCTTTTTGAAAACTCAACACGTGCGCTGATTCTTCTTTAAGGATGAGTTCATGTTCATTGGCCTGATGAAGTGAAACGATTGCAGCAGATCCCCTGGAGATCCCATCGGGATAATGAGTTTGCACCAATCCATAGCCGGCTTCGCGAAACTTATCTGCTTCTTCCTCTTTGTAATTGAACATTGCCACGGCTTTATTCTCGGTCCGCAAAGCTTCGTTCCAGGAGTATGCACCTTCTTTGGTACTGACTGTTGCATTATTAACAGTACTTCTCTTTACTTCTGGCATTCCATAACTTGCAAGGGGCTCAATAAATGAGGGATAGACATGCATGCCTTGTAGATCAATCAATACAGCGTCCTGAGGGTGATCCACAGTTTTGGCGATTTGCATGATGATGCCTTTGTCGATGAGCATTTCACCTGAAGCAATGACTGCACCGGAATCCTGATGAATGACTGCATTTTGAATGAGTATGAGTTGCTTTATTGGATTGCGCAGACCATTCACGGGGAACGTGATTTGCGCATACCCGTGAAAGCCGATGAAAAAGCAAATTATAAAAGCCAGAAATGATCGAAGCATGAAATCTTTATTTAAGTAAGGAGATCAAAAGTCGGGAATTTTGGGGAAATTGGGTACTTACAATGTATTTTATTCAATACTTCTACTCGCAAACCAATATCATATTAATCTTGAGGATGCTTTGATTAACAAGATTGAAAAGAATAAAATCAAACATCCAATAAGTGAATTCAAAGACTCAAATAAGAAATACTATGAATTGACTCAAAATAAAATTTAGACTTTATAAACCTAATCAATCTAAACTTATCCGGTTACAATCGGCTAGAAGTATTCCAATTTTAGAAAATAGTTCTATTTTTATATCGGTTTTGAAACATCGGTCTTTGCTGAAGTATTCAAAATCATTTTTGAGAACCAATGATTGCCAATGAACACCTTTTTTGTTGAAATTAAATTTCGACGATTATTTTATATTCTTTAACACTTATCAAATTCCATGAGACCCTCAAAAAATAAATATAAGGACCTGCTTGATATAATAGGCCTCACTATTAAGGCGGCAAGACATCGTGCAATTAAAGCCATCAATACCCAATTAGTAAAAGCAAATTGGGAAATAGGCAGACACATTATAGAATTTGAACAAGATGGTTTTGAACGTGCAGAATATGGAAGTGAGTTACTATCAAAGCTTTCAAAGGATTTGAAACTTCGCTATGGGGCTGGATTTGGCAGGCGAAACATCTTGGATATGCGCAGGTTTTATTTGGCCTATCCAAAATGGCAGACACTGTCTGCCAAATTAAGCTGGAGCCATTTTATAATATTATTAGGTATCTCCGATGAAACAGCCCGGAAATTTTATGAGAATCAGGCCATCAACGAAAGCTGGTCTATTCGCGAATTGGAAAGACAAATAGATTCTTCTTTGTTCGAACGGCTAGCATTAAGTCGTAATAAGAAAGGGGTATTAAAATTATCAAAGAAAGGTCAAAAGACAACTAATCCAAATGAAGTAATAAAAGATCCATACGTTTTAGATTTTTTAAAAATTTCCCAGAATGGAAGAGTAACCGAAAAACTATTAGAACAAAAAATCATAAACAATTTACAACTTTTTCTTTTAGAATTAGGAAAAGGATTTACATTCGTAGGACGTCAATATCAAATTTCAATACGGAACAAACATTATTCAATTGATCTTGTCTTCTATCATCGCATATTAAAATGTTTTGTAATTATCGACCTTAAAACACGACCGGTAAAATATACCGATATCGGACAAATGAACCTTTATCTGAATTATTTTAAAACGGAAGAAAACGTAGTTGGTGATAATGAACCCATCGGAATAATCCTATCAACTGACAAAGATGAAGTACTCGTGGAATTCGCAACAGGTGGAATTTCAAATAAAATATTCGTTTCGAAATATCAACTTTATTTACCAAACAAGAGATTGCTTCAAAAACAAGTGAAGACTATTATGGAAAGTAAATAAAAAAATACAACTCAAATTTTGCAACACCTAAATAATCAAAATATGAACTTCACACCTATCTCAATTGACAATTATATCAGAATTCACTTAAAGAATCATCCCAATGAAACTGAAGAAAATGTACGGAAACTTATAAATGCATCATTAACCGATTATCTGAATAAAGTTAAATGTTCCTGCGGGAATGACATTTGGGTTATTGGTTCTGCATTTGTTGGAAACAAGTGCTTTACTTGTATCACCGGAGAAGCTTTTCCCACTCATGAATATGAATTGGATTGCGCTATCAAAAAAAGTGAGAATAAAACCGGCCTCCGACATATTGATGATATGGACCCATCTAAAATATGCGGTTTCTTTGATGATGATGGCTATGAAATCAATGTAGACCTGATTAAAAAGCCCACTATATGTTTGACCTGTGCGAATGATAATGATCCTGATCAGGAAATTCTATGCAATATGACACGATATGACCAAAGGGATAAAAAAGAATTCATATGTTTTGCCTACAATAAAAAAAATGGATAAAATCCATTTACAGCATTCCTATTTAATAATAAGATTCATCATATAATTAATTTCGTTTTGATCAAGCCAATTTAATTAATGACAAACTACTTCTTCATTATCTTCTTCCGGTGCGCGGTACCCCAACATCTCAATTCGTCAATGACACGTTCCAATGATCTACCATGATCGGTAATGGAATATTCTACCGTTGGTGGAAATGAATCGTAAACTGTTCGTTTGACCAGTTGATTGATTTCAAGATCCTTAAGTTCCTTTGACAACATTTTGTCCGTGATGCCATTGATTTCTTTTGAAATCTGCTTGAAGCGTTTGGTACCAAAAGATAGGGATATGATAATGGGCAGTTTCCACCTGCCACTTAATATCTCTAATGCATCCCTGACCGGGACAATCATTTTGACACAACCCTCATGTGTCCGTTCCTCTTTCTTTTTTACTGTAGCCATGATGTTTGCATTACTATCCCAAAAGATAGCACTATACTCTGGTATAGTGCTATCTTTCGTATAGCAAATGTACATAAGTTTGCAGTACGAAATTCAATTTAAATAAATAAAATTCACAAACAATGAAAAAAATGAATGTCTTAATCGCAATTACAGCGATCACTTTTCTTACTTCTTTTACCATGGTTAACCCAATATCATGGTCACTCGATAAGGCGCATGCAAAACTAGGATTTACCATAACCCACCTTATGGTCTCTGATGTGGAAGGTAGTTTCAAAACCTTTGACGCAAAAATAACCGCACATAAAGATGACTTTTCAGATGCCATTGCTGAATTAACAGCAGAAGTAAAAAGCATAGATACAGAGAATCAACAACGCGATCAGCACTTATTGGGTCCAGATTTCTTTGATGCTGATAACTTCCCGACCATCACCTTCAAGAGCAAATCATTTACAAAATCCACAAATAATGAATATAAAGTAATTGGTGATTTAACGATGCATGGCATTACAAAACAGATTGAATTAACCGCTATTGCAAAAACGGGTACTAATCCCATGAACAAAAAAACAATTACCGGATTTAAAGTTAACGGAGTGATTAAACGTACGGATTTTAATTTATCTCCATCGACTCCATCTGCAATGCTGGGCAATGAAGTCACGATCTCTGCAAATGCAGAATTCTCCAAAGATTAATTTATTCATTCATCTGCCATGAGTCTAATCTGATTGTTTTGGATTAGACTTAAGGCTGGTGCTTTTAAGATTAATACACTATAAAAAACACATCCAGAGTCTTTCTTTCACATTTAAATCCAATAACAGGATTCTGGTATTTAAAATATCGGTGTACTTTTAACGCCTCTATCCATCTGTCCGGGATCGAGTTTAACCAGTTAATGTGAACCACAAAAATCATCAACTTTATAAAATTGCATTCGGGTTAAGTATTTTCACCATAGTTTACAATATTGTAGAAGGACTGGTATCCACATATCTTGGATTTTCAGATGAGAGTCTGACTTTGTTTGGATTTGGGGTGGATAGTTTTATCGAGGCGATTTCCGGTCTTGGCATTGCACACATGGTAATCCGCGTGCAAAGGCAACCCGAAATCAATCATGATTCATTCGAAAAGACGGCTTTAAAAATTACCGGATTCGCTTTTTATATCTTAGTTGCAGGACTTATCATTACCGGCAGTTACAATTTATGGGCCGGAAATAAACCCAGCACCACGTTTTGGGGAGTTGTTATTTCCCTGATTTCTATGACCGTCATGTGGGCGCTCATTTACTGGAAAACAAAAGTTGGGAAAGAACTCAATTCCCGGGCTATACTCGCGGATGTAGAATGTACCCGCGTTTGCATCTACATGTCAGTCGTGTTGCTGGCTTCAAGTGCGATTTATGAATTGACCGGAGTTGCATATATTGACACCTTGGGAACATTGGGACTCGCTTACTTTTCTTTTGTTGAAGGAAAAGAGTGTTTTGAAAAAGCAGAATAAGTAAAAACAAATTATACTATTATGGAAAGCATTGCACCAAATATTTTTGTCAAAAACATCAACGAGACCATTGACTTTTATAAACAACTAGGTTTTTCTGTTATTACCACAGTTCCTGAAGAAGGAGAGTTTGTATGGGTGATGATGAAAAATGAACAGGTAACATTCATGTTTCAAACGTTTCACAGTCTCGGAGAAGAGCTGCCTCAAATTCAAAGAACTGATGGCGGATCATTGCTGTTTTATATTCGTCTGAATAATATCAGGACGTTTTACAATAATTTGCAAAATAAAGTACGCTTCCTAACCGGAATTGAAAAAACATTTTATGGAGCTACCGAATTTTCAATTCTGGATAACAATGGCTATGTACTGACTTTTGCAGAAGATGAATAGATATTCACCGGCAATTCAACAAAGCTTTTCATCATAAGCTTGCCATTTCATTTTAAGGTGCGTTTAAGATGCTTCTTCCATCTCTTTAATTGATAAGTTGTATTAATATTGCAATTTCAATTTTAGCCTAGACAATTGTGAGCAATGTAAATAAGGCCATCCGGACAAGTTATTTCAGTATTCTTGCAAATACCGCTTTAGCAACGATAAAAGGGCTTACCGGCTACTTTGGCAATTCCTATGCATTAATTGCAGATGCTATTGAATCCACAACTGATATTTTTTCTTCACTACTGGTTTTGTTTGGTCTTAAATATTCAAACCGCCCTCCTGATAAAAATCATCCCTATGGTCATGGACGGGCCGAACCGCTGATTACTTTTCTCGTCGTTGGATTCTTAATTACCTCGGCCACCATTATTGCATATGAAAGTATTAATCATATTGGATCCCGTCACGAATCTCCTGCACCGTATACCCTTATAGTACTTGGGGCAATTATTATCTGGAAAGAAATTTCCTACAGACTCGTCCTGAGAAGCAGTAAAGAAACTCACAGCAGTTCTCTGAAAGCAGATGCCTGGCACCATAGAAGCGATGCCATCACTTCTGTCGCGGCATTCATTGGGATTTCAATTGCCTTGATATTTGGAGAAGGTTATGAATCTGCCGATGATTTTGCCGCTTTATTTTCTTCTGTCTTTATTCTTTACAATAGTTACCGCATCTTCAGACCTGCACTCGGAGAAATCATGGACGAACACGTTTACGATGATCTCATCGACGAAATCAGAAAAGTAGCTCTGACGGTAGAAGGCATTGTGGATACTGAAAAATGTTTTATTCGAAAAGCAGGAATGAAGTATCATGTGGATTTGCATGCCATCGTCAATGCAAACATTTCCGTAAAACATGGACACGAATTAGCCCATAATTTAAAAGACAAACTACATGAAGAAATTCCGCAACTCGGGCATATTTTAATTCATATTGAACCCGACCAGGAATGAGCTGCATTGGAGGGGAAGGGTTAGTTGTTAGATTAATTTGATAGTCACTAAATTGTTTTGGCTGTTGAATAAATTCACTAATTTTCGTACACATCAGCATTTAAATATAAAAGATATTTTGGATCAACCGAATTATACCATCACATGAAACTTTTATTTTTCTTTCTGTTTTTCATCGTTGCGGTAAGCCCGATATTTTCCAAACTGATTGTTGCCAATTCAAGTAATTACGGCAGTTATCTGAATAACCTGGTAGCAGGAGATACTTTATATCTTGAATCCGGTAACTATATCAATAATTTAAAATTACTCGGACGAAATGGTACAGCTGGTCAACCCATCGTAATTCTTGGTTCAGGATCAGGTACCTTGTTCCAGGCACAATCTTGCTGCAATACCATCAGCATTACGCAATGCTCTTATCTCATTATAAAGAATCTAAAACTGGATGGTATGCATGTTCAGGTTGATGCTGTAAAAGCAGAAGGAACTTCGGGCAATTGGGCCCATCATATCACATTGGAATATTTGAATATTGTCAATTATGATGGCGATCAACAAAATGTAGGCATTAGTACAAAGTGTCCAGCCTGGAACTGGATTATCCGAAAAAATATACTCTATGATATTGGTACGGGAATGTATCTCGGCAATTCTTCCGGTGATAAACCATTTGTCAACGGAATCATTGAATACAATTTAGTTGCAAATACTATTGGATACAATATGGAAATAAAACATCAATTCAACGGAGTGCGAGATGAGTTTCCTGGTATTTCGGTCAATGGGAAAACCATTATTCGCTATAATGTTTTCACAAAAAATGAAAAATCTTCAACTGGCGGAAGCGCAAGACCTAATTTACTTGTTGGAGGTTTTCCACCTTCAGGTTGGGGTTCGATGGATTACTATGAAATCTATGGAAATTTCTTTTATAATAATCCGGTAGAAGCTTTATTTCAAGGTACAGGCACCATTTTGCTTTATGAAAATATCTTCGTCAACCATTTTGATCCTTCAGGATTCCGCGCTGTATACATCACACCACAAAATAACATCAGTCCACAGGATGTGAAAATATTTCATAACACCGTTTGGGTTGCCAATTCTTCCGGAGGGATCAGATTGTATAATCCCAACACGAATTTTAAACAATACTGCTATGCCAATGCGGTTTTCGCTGCTTCGGCCATTACCAATTTTACAAACAGTGTGGATAACATTACCGATAGCTATGCCCATGCCGGTAATTACGTTCTTTCAGCAAACCCAAACATTAATTCCCTTGATCTTTATCCCCAAACCGGACAACTCAAAGGTTCAATCACATCAAATACAATTTTTAATAACACTACGAATTGGGACCTCGATTTTAACGGAGATCCATACGACTGGACTTTTCGCGGTGCCTACTCGGGTTGCTGTGCAAACAATGGTTGGCCATTGCAATTGGATACCCTTCCGGATAAAAAAATAATTACTACAGTGTCTTCATTCACTAAATCTGGTCATGTCGAAATCTATCCCAATCCTGCTACCGACTACATTAAAGTGAATCTCATTGACTTCATTCCATCAGAATTTGGATTGTACAATTTATCAGGTAAAAAAATGAGAGTGCCATTAGTTTTAAAAACCACTTATACCTTACTCGATATTTCCCATTTGCCTGCAGGAATTTATTTTTTGAAAATAGAATTACCAGGAACATTCATTACTCATAAGTTGATTAAAGCCAATTAGGAATATTTCCTAACTTGTTTCATAATTCATCATCATTGAAAAAATACTGGATACTCATCTTTCTGTTTTTTGCAGGACTGATCATTTCAGCGATAAATCCACTGGACTACTTTACCTGGATGCTTGAAATAATTCCTGCCTTTATTGGATTCATCATATTGACAATTACATTCAGGTGGTTTCGTTTTTCTGATCTTACGTATTTCTTTATCCTTGTGCATTGTTATATTCTTTTTATTGGAGGTCATTATACTTATGCAGAAGTACCACTCTTTAATTACATCCAGGATGTATTGGATCAGTCGCGTAATAATTATGACAAAGTTGGACATTTTGCTCAAGGATTTATTCCGGCAATGATTGCAAGAGAATTGTTTATCAGAAAAGAAATTGTAAAAAAAGGATTCTGGTTATCCCTTATTACAGTTTGTGTTTGTCTGAGTGTCAGTGTTATTTATGAATTGGGAGAATGGATGGTAGCCCTGCTTACCAGAGAAGCTTCGGATTCATTTTTAGGAACCCAGGGTTATGTGTGGGATACCCAATCCGATATGTTTTGGGCTTTAATAGGAGCAGTTTGCATGATCGTATTGATGTCCGGAATGCAGGATAAATACATTAATAAAATGAATTCCAGCGTGTTGACCTAATTCAAAATCCTTGTCATTAATTATTTGGCCGTTATTTAACAAATCTTTGTATTTTCGTCGACGATGACTACAAAACTTACCAACTTTTTAGGGTTTATTCTGCTTTTCTGTTTTGCAGCTTTTCCGTTTTCCATTTCATATTCCCAGGAGTGGAAGGACATATATCAGTTTAATCCTGCACAAACCTTAAACAAACTAAAATTTCTGGATGCAAAAACCGGCTTCACTGCAGGAAGTTTGTACAATGGATCGACGGAAAATATTCACATCACTCATGATGGCGGTAAAACATGGTCCCATGCCAGTTCCGGTTATACTGCAATGCGCTTTATGGATATTTTTATTCAGGATCAAACGACCATTTTTATGAGCGGCAATGACGGCATCATCATTCGCTCAAAGGATGGTGGAAAAACCTGGCATACCATGAATACCGGGACAAACCAACAATTGTGGGGCATTCATTTTATAAATCCGGATTCAGGATTTGCAGTGGGTTCTTATGGTACAATTATTAAGACAACAAATGGAGGATCCGATTGGGAGCCCGTTTCAACCGGTATCAATAATTTATTTTATGATATTTTCTTTACCAGCAAAGGAATTGGTTTTGCATCCGGATCCAATGTATTGTTGAAGACCAATGACCAAGGAGAGACCTGGGCGCCAGTTTCTTATTTTCCATTTGAAGCTCCTGCGGATTGGATCAGAAGCATTGAGATGGTTACTGATTTAATTGGTTACGCCTGCGCAGATATAGGAAGAATATATAAAACCACAGATGGAGGAGATCATTGGGAGCGACTGGTCTCCGGTACACAAGAAGCCTTGTTTGATGTGGATTTTGTTGATGAATCAAACGGGATGGTTTGCGGATTCAATGGTACGATTTTAAAAACAAATGATGGTGGACAGTCCTGGACCAAAATGACAAATCCAATTGGCAATGAAATTTTTTACACTGTTGACATGATCACCAAAGACCTTGGGTACATCTGTACACATACAGGACATATTTTAAAACTGGATGTTTCAACAGCAGTTGAATCCGGCATTGTGGATAACGGTTTAATTTTTGCTTATCCGAATCCCTGTGTGGATAAGGTGCATTTGAACTTAAGCTCCGGGACAAGATATGATGTTTCAAAAATGGAATTGTGCGACTTGACTGGAAAATGCAAATTCATCATGGGACAATGGGAAAACGATCATGAACTCAGTTTGGATGTATCCATGGAAAACAATGGACTGCATTTTATAAAAATTCTGCGATCTAATAAACCGATTTCATTACCTTTAAATATTCAAACCAACTCGAATTAATTTCTTAACCAATAAAACAAAACAACATGGAAAACAAAACAAATTGGCTTGCACTAATTGTCTCCGCTCTCGCAGGAATGGGCCTGGGCATGTTATGGTATGGAATGCTCTTCTCGAATCAATGGATGTCAGGAAATGGCATAACCATGGAAGCTGACAAAGCAATGAAAAATGGCATGGAATTGAATATGAGTTTAGCGATGATCGTCAATGCAATTTCATTACTTGTTTATGCTTATATTATGAACTGGTTGGTAAACAAAACAAGTTCATTTGATTTAAAATCTGGTGCTTTTCTAGGTGCCATGATTGGCTTGATTCATTTATTTGGAATTTATACAGGCAATCGATACGCCGGTAACCCAACCAGTTTGTCAATGATTGACGGATGGTATACCTTCTTACTCTTCACGGTAATGGGTGCTATCATTGGAGCATGGAGGCCAAAATAAAATTATAAGATGATTGCTTGTAAAAGCAATGTCACGCAAATCCCTGTTGAAGAAAATTCAGCAGGGATTTTTTTTCTATCAAAATACAATTATCATTTGTGTCAACAAATGCACTTTTTGAAAACGAAAAGTCGAAAAGCAATACATAATTCAATTATATTAGTGCTTTTATTACAAGCCTATGACTCAATCAACTATTGACATTCAAAAAAGAATTGAATCCATTGACATCCTTCGGGGTATTGTTATGGTCATCATGGCTCTGGATCATGTCAGAGATTATTTTCACATTGAAGCATTTACCGGAGATCCACTCGATTTAAATACAACAACTCCAATATTGTATTTTACACGCTGGATCACGCATTTCTGTGCACCAATATTTGTATTTCTTTCCGGCACCTCCATTTATCTACAGAGTCTAAGAAAATCAAAATCAGAACTGAGTCTTTTTTTAATTAAACGAGGATTGTGGTTGATCTTCGCAGAAGTATGTATCATCACTTTTGGCTGGACCTTCAACCCATTTTATAATGTACTTATATTACAAGTCATATGGACTATAGGAATCAGCATGGTAATCCTGGGATTGCTGATCAGATTACCATTTAATTTTATTTTCATACTCGGACTTATCATAGTCTTAGGACATAATTTGCTGGACTTTCCAGAATCAGCCGAAGGATTTCAACCCGGCTTCGTTTGGGATTTAGTTCATCATGGACATTTTGTTCCATACCCTTATGCACCGAATCATGTGTTGTTGATTGTCTATCCATTCCTGCCCTGGACCGGATTGATGATGCTCGGTTATTGTACCGGGGTTTTCTTCACTTCAAAATACAGTCTCGAACAAAGAAAGAAATTGTTCAGATTTATTGGCTTTGGTTTATTGACTTTGTTTGTTCTGATCAGGTATGTCAACATTTATGGTGATCCCGATGAATGGACCTTTCAAAAAAATGGCGTGCTCACTTTTTTGTCTTTTATCAATGTACATAAGTATCCTCCATCTTTGTTATTTATGTGCATTACTATTGGTCCTGCATTTTTAATGTTGTCCATTCTGGAACAAATCAGAAATCCATTCACCAACATCATGAGGACCTATGGCCGTGTTGCTTTCTTCTATTACATTCTGCATATTTACCTGATCCATATCATTGCAACGATATGTTTTTTTGCAAACGGACATTCTCTGCAGGATGCCTTTTCCTCCATTCAAAATTTACCGTTTTTATTTTTAATTCCAGGAGAAGGATACAATTTGCTGATCGTATATCTCATATGGCTATCAGTAATCATTTTATTATATCCTCTTTGCAAGTGGTATGATGATTATAAATCCAACCATAAGGAAAAGCAGTGGTTGAGCTATTTATAATGAATGAATTGAATCATTAGCGATCAGATTTCATGGAACTCGATAATATCAGTGAATTTAAATCTTCCCCGCGTGTAAAAGCGAAACTTTCAGAATATGGAATCTCCAAACAATTTAAGGAAGGGGATACCATATTAAATGAAAATGCCTACATCCATGCGATTCCCATTGTTACCAGCGGCAGCATCCGGGTGATGCGCACTGATGAAGAAGGACGCGAAATTTTGTTGTATTACATCAAAGCCGGAGAAAGTTGCATCATGTCTTTTCTGGGCGGTATACATCATGATACCAGTAAAGTCAAAGCCATTGCTGAAGAAGATACTGAAATTCTTTTTATTCCCATTGAAAAAGTGAGTTCGATGATCCGAGAATTTCCGGAATGGCTGGACTATATCTTCCGGTTGTACCATAAACGATTTGAGGAGCTCCTTGAAGTGGTCAATGCTGTAGCTTTCAAAAAAATGGATGAACGGCTTTTGGATTTTATTAAAAGAAAATGTGCTTTGACCAACAGCCATACTTTATATGTCACCCATGAACAACTCGCAAATGAACTGGGAACTGCACGGGTCGTAGTGTCCCGCCTTCTCAAACAAATGGAAGATGAATGCCTGGTTAAGCTGGGTAGAAATAAAATAATCCTTGTGTAACATAAGTTACCAATCCATTCCAGGATCCAGATGAATTTTGCAGTGTAATTCATTATTCACTTTAAAATTCAAGCAAATGAAACCTAACATGGGATCCGTTGATAAAACCATTAGAATTATCGCAGCAGTAGTTATTGCAATTCTCTATTTTACTCATCTAATTTCAGGAGTAATCGCAACCATTCTCATTCTCCTGGCAGCGGTCTTTTTACTAACAAGCTTTATGAGCTTTTGTCCGCTGTATTATCCGTTTGGGATTTCCACAAAGAAAAAACCAGAACAAGAGTAAACAAGCAAGCAAAGAGCCTGATGTATCTGTTGCCTTCTTCAGTTTACAGGGCATTTCGCTAAGGGGTCCCTTAATATCCTAAATTATTATTTGCCAAACACAGTCTCAATTTAATTTGACTTGTGTAACAAATGTAACTGTAGGGCTAAAGCCATCATCCTAATTTTGCAACATCATTTTAAACAATCACCAATGACTATCCAACAATTTGAAGATAAAAATTTAGCACATTTTTCCTATGCCATAGAGAGCCAGGGAGAAGTCGCGTTGATTGATCCTGCTAGAGATCCACAGGTCTATTATGATTTTGCAAAACAACATGGTGCTAAAATCATTGCAGTAATAGAGACCCATCCGCATGCCGATTTTATTAGCAGCCACCTTGAAATATCTAATGCAACAGGTGCTCCTATATATGTCAGTAAATTATTAGGTGCTGCATATCCACATGAATCCTTTGATGATGGGGATGCTATTGTTTTAGGTACTATAACTTTAAAATCCATCAATACACCCGGACATTCTCCTGACAGCATCAGCGTGGTAGCTATTGATGAAACCGGAATCCAAAAAGCTGTATTTACCGGAGATACCTTGTTTATTGGAGATTGTGGAAGACCGGATCTGAGAGAACAGGCCGGTGCAATTACTGCAACACGAACTGAACTTGCCCGGCAAATGTATCATTCCCTTCGAGATAAATTGATGAACCTGCAGGATGAAACATTAGTATATCCTGCTCATGGAGCCGGCAGTCTGTGCGGAAAAGGATTGAGTGAATCCAACAGCAGCACCATTGGAGAAGAAAAATCAAACAACTGGAGTTTGCAGTCCATGGAGGAAGATGAATTCGTCAAAGAGTTGTTATCGGATCAACCATTCATTCCAAAATATTTTCCCTATGATGTAGCGCTAAACAGAAAAGGTGCTGAGCCCTTAGCAACAAGCATTTCAAAAGTAAAGAAAAGAGCACCCGTCAAATGCCAGGGATGCGCAGATTCCCTGAATCCAAATTTACCAATCATTGATACCCGTCCTCAGGACCAATTCAAAAAAGCACATTTAAAAAATGCAATCAACCTTATGAATGGTTTAAAATTTGAAACCTGGTTGGGTAGCATTGTAAATCCAGATCAAAAATTTTACCTGGTATCAGAAAATGAATCCATACTTGACGAATTAATATCAAGAATTGCAAAGATTGGTTATGAAAATCTGATCGAGCTTGCTTTTGTTTCTGATTACGGTAATGCGGACATGCCGCTTTTTGATGCGCAACAACTCGTAAATAATCAAGAGGCCTTCACGATAATCGATATCAGAAATCATACCGAGAACAAAACACAACCGGTTTTTAATAATGCAATTCACATTCCCCTCGATGAGCTGATAGAACGTACAAATGAAATTCCAATTCATAAGCCGATCGTAGTGCATTGCGCCGGAGGTTATCGAAGTGCTGCCGGAAGCAGCATCATCAAATCTAAATTAAACGGGGACTCCCAGGTCTATGACTTGAGCGAAGCCATAAAACAATTTCAATCATGAATCAAATAATCAAATACAGGTTTACAATTCTTGGAGTCATCATCGGCGCCATCGGAGGGTATTTATACTACCATTATATCGGTTGCTCCAGCGGAAGCTGCATGATTACTTCCAAACCCATTAACAGTACTTTATATGGTGCGGTAATGGGTGGTTTACTCTCCAATTCATTTGAGAAAAAAAAGACGAATACTGAGGATAAGCACTAATCATTAAATTTTTAAAAACTTAAATAAATCAATATGAATATTGAAAAAGCAATTAAAGAAAAACGTGGAAGGATAATCGACGTAAGAACCCATGAAGAATTTATGGGTGGTCACGTAGTAAACTCCATAAACATTCCCTTGCATGATATTCCTCACCGGATTGAAGAACTAAAGAATTTAAATTCGCCTTTGATTCTTTGTTGCGCATCCGGAGGCCGGAGTGGGCAGGCGTTTCTTTATCTTAAACAAAAAGGTATTGAATGTTACAATGGCGGATCATGGATGGATGTAAACTATTTTCAATCTCAAACAGTTTAATATCATGCTAAAGATGATCATGCAAATTTTTGGAACGGGCAAGAAAGTGGATTACCCGGAATTGGTGAAACAGGGTGCAATCATCCTCGACGTTCGTAGCAAAGGAGAATTTGCCAACGGGCACATTAGAGGATCTGTAAACATTTCGGTTGATACCCTTCAAAACAATTTAAATAAACTGAAAGACAAAAATAAAACCATCATTACCTGTTGTGCATCCGGTGCAAGAAGTGCTGCAGCGAAGAGTATTTTAGAATCGCATGGATATAAACAGGTATTTAATGGAGGAGGCTGGAATTCCCTGCAACACAAATTGAAAGCTTAAATAATTAAATATGAACTCTATTGGATTGGATATTGTAAAAAGCAGGCAACTTGCTGACAAACTGAATCATTTACTTTCAGACTATATGATATTTTATCAGAATGTCCGCGGTTTACACTGGAATATCAAGGGGGAAAAATTCTTTGAATTGCATCTAAAATTTGAAGAACTTTATACCAATTTGTTAATCAAAGTAGATGAAATTGCTGAGCGCATACTTACCCTCGGTGCCATTCCGCTTCATACCTTTGAAGATTACAAAAACACAGCTAAAATCATTAGCGTCAAAAATCTTTCTGACGGGGATCAGGGCGTACACGCCATTTTAACTGCATTCAAGATTATCATTATCCAGCAAAGGGAATTGCTCGATCTCAGTGCTGATGCCGGTGATGAAGGCACAAATGCAATGATGAGTGATTACATCCGCGAACAGGAAAAATTAGTATGGATGTATTCTTCTTACCTAAACAAGTAAAAGATGAAAGACAGATTGTTTTACGGTTGGACATTTAAGCGGGTTGTGTATGTATTGATCGGTGCTTATATCATTATTCAGTCCGCTATGGATGATCAATGGATAGGCATTATCCTTGGAGGATACTTTGCAGCGATGGGCTTGTTTGCTTTTGGTTGTGCTGCAGGTTACTGCGGTCCGGTCAATACAAAAACAGAATCTTCTAACTTGCAGGAAGCTGACTTAACCGGAGTGGATTATGAAGAAATAAAATCAAAATAATTATGGAACCACATTTTTACAACGTAGAAGTAAACTGGAATCAGGAACGCAAAGGGGTGATGTGCTCTCCCGAATTGAGATTGTCTCAAGGCGATTCTTCCAGCTGTATCGAAGTCGCAACACCTCCGGAGTTTCCGAAAGGAATACCGGGTATTTGGTCTCCTGAACATTTATTTACAGCATCCGTAAGCAGTTGTTTTATGACGACTTTTCTTGCTATTGCTGAAAATTCGAAACTCGAGTTTACACAATTCAATTGCAAATCAAAAGGAAAATTGGATCAGGTCGACGGAAAATATTTAATGACAGAAATCATTCTAGAACCCTCTGTTACCATTGTCCATGAAAAAGACAGGGATAAAGCAGAACGCATTCTGCAAAAATCCGAATCTGCATGCCTGATTTCAAATTCCATTAAATCAAAAATTACATTGAACACAACAGTAAATATCTAAATCAATGACTAAAAGTTTTTCAGACATTATCAATAGCAATACACCAACTTTGGTTGATTTTTCTGCTGAATGGTGTGGCCCGTGCAAAATGATGAAACCCATTCTTGAAGAATTGAAATCCCAAATCGGGGAGGACGCCAAAATTTTAAAGGTCGATGTGGACAGAAATCCTGAAATCGCAAGCAAACTTCAGATACAGGGTGTCCCCACCCTCATTCTTTTCAAAAACGGAAATATTAAATGGAGACAATTCAAAGCATCGAGCCTGTCTGATGCTCTCAGAAATTGATCAATCCGTTTTTTGCGCACACGACCGCAACATCATTTACCCGGTACCAAATAAATGGGGATTAAAAGGAGCTACCTTTGTCGAATTGAAAGGAATCAAAAAGAACATTTTAAAAGATGCATTACTGCAGGCTTATAATAAACATTCCATCAAACTTCCTCAAAACAAACAGTTAAAAAAATAATATGCCGGAATAAAATAAGACCATGGTTTTACAAACTTAATTAATAATGTATGCAATAGGCAAATCACAAATTTTCTTATTTGCATATTCTCTGATTAATTCAAAAAATATTTGTCGACATCGAATTACAAAATAGAAGGACTAACCAGCGAGCAGGTTCTTGAAGCGAGAAAAAAATTCGGACCAAACACACTGGACTATAAAAAGGAAAATGGTTTCCTGGATGCGCTTAAGAACATTGCCAAAGAGCCCATGGTCATTTTATTGTTTGTGGCTTCTTCAGTTTATTTTATT
>JBGAWX010000219.1:0-5830 GCA_044227375.1 Saprospiraceae bacterium | reverse complement strand
ATTTGGAGTCCTTAATTACAGCCAACCACCTGAGTCCTAATTATTTTAACAGAACCTTATTTAAACAGATTATTAAATCTCTGAATGCTGATAAAGACTATATGAATCGATTTAAAGAAAAACTTATCAAATTCGGATCCCTTTCTTTGTTTTTGTTAATGCCCTTTTTTGCTTTATTATTATCTTTAGTTTATTTCCGGCACAAAAAATACTATTACGAGTATTTAATATTCTCAATTCACTATCACACTGTAGTGTTTATTATCCTGAGTTTAATTTTAATAGTGAATATCTTTTTTATTGTTCCCGAATTGTTATATTTTATCCTGGTGATTGGTTTGTTCTATTATCTTGGCAAGGCTTTGCGATTTAATTATAAAGGAAGCAGGATTAAAACAATTCTCAAGATCTCTTTAATTACCTTTCTATATTGGATTTTTTCTCTATTTGTAGCAATCCTCGTCCTGCTCTTAGGATGGTGGTTTGTATAATGAGTCCCTGAATTAATAATTGAAAATACCATAAACGATTACAGAAATAAAATATAATTTTGACACCAAACTAAATAAACACCATTATGGGCATCAGCATTCATTATAAAGGCAAACTCAAATCCGAAGACTCCCTGCCGGATTTGATTGAGGAGGTGAAAGACATCGCAAAAATCCACCATTGGAATTTTCATATTTTCGAACAAGTCTTTCCGGAAAATCATTTTGGAAAACATACCTTCGACGGTGAATTCTATGGAATCACCTTTTCGCCCCCTGAATGCGAACCGGTCCAACTTACCTTTATATCCAATGGAGAAATGCGCTCACCCTGGATTCCGGAGGTGGACAATCATTTTGAGGAAGATCCTAGCCTTTCCAATTTGATTTTTACTAAGACCCATTATGCCGGTCCGACCACTCACAAATTAATCATCCATTTATTTGATTATTTAAGCAAAAAATATTTCAGCGAATTCAGAATGATCGATGAGGCCCAATACTGGGAAACAAGAGACGAACAATTGCTCCTGAAAAATTTCAAAGTACTTGACCGGTTGATCAATGCCTTCGGTAAAAGCATCGAATCCAATTCCATGAAACCCGATGAATCTTTTGAAGAATACATTCTGAGAATTGCCAAAGAAATACACGGACAACAAGAAAATGATAAATGAAACAGATCGAACATATTGGAATTGCGGTGAAAAATCTAGAAGAGGCAACACATCTCTATGAAAATCTTTTTAACACCAAATCATATAAGCAGGAATATGTCGAATCTGAAAAAGTCACCACATCCTTTTTTAAAATCGGTGCTAACAAAATAGAATTGCTTGAAGCAACCAATCCGGAAAGTGCCATTGCCAAATTTGTTGAGAAACGCGGTGAGGGTTTACACCATATTGCATTTGAAGTACATGATATTGTCAGCGAAATGAAGAGATTAAAAGAACTCGGTTTTCATTTATTAAGAGACGAACCCTTCAAAGGCGCAGATAATAAATGGGTTTGTTTCATTCATCCTAAATCTGCGAATGGAGTATTGATTGAATTGTGCCAGGAAATTGAATGAGTAGTTAACAGTTGGTAGTACTGATAGTTGGTTAAAGTTGTTGCTAGATGTAAACTCACTAAACTATCGGGAGCAGTTAGCAGTTAGCAGTTAGCAGTTAGCAGTTAGCAGTTAGCAGTTATAAAAAAAATGTCTTGGATTTCAAAATCATAATTTTATTTGCTTTATTTTATCATTTCTTAATTTAATAGGCTCCCTGCTTCTAATAAGAAGGTCAGTTCGTAAAGTCAATAGAATTGTTATTTTTCTATTTTAATTTTTAATTGTTAATTTTCCACCATGAGTTTTTATGAGATTAGTTTTGCAATCATCGGAGGCTTTATAGCAGGATGTGTAAACACACTTGCGGGAAATGGATCAGTGATTACGCTCGGGTTTCTTACAGAAGTGATGGGCCTTCCCGGAAATGTTGCCAACGGAACGAACCGAATCGGAATAATCACTCAAGGCATTACCAGTCTTGAAGCATTTTACAGGAATAAAAAAATCCCGCTCGGTCCTGCATGGAAATATTTGATCTGGGGAGTATTTGGTGCCATTGTTGGAACTCTTGTTGCCATCAGCATTTCATCAGCAGGATTCATTACCGTATATAAATATTTGTTGCTGGCATTATTCATTTTCATGATCATACAGGGAAAAAAAATGATTCATACAGAGTTACCTGAATTGGTCATGTCTCCATGGATCTACATTCCGGTCTTTTTTGGCTTTGGATTTTATGGCGGTTTTATACAAATGGGAATGGGTATATTTATTCTTGCATTTATGATTTTTTACATGAAGTATCCCCTGATTGAAGCCAATGCACTAAAAATAGTAATGGTAACTACTTACACTGGAATTGCGATACCCCTGTTTCATTATTACGGTCTGGTCAATTGGAAAATCGGATGTACCATTGCAATCGGCCAGGGGCTTGGTGGTTGGATGACGGCACACTATTCAGGTCGCACGGACAAAGCCGAAGTCTGGGCCTACCGTTTTCTCATTTTCATTATGATCATTACCTTACTTAAATTGTTTGGATTACTTAATTGGTTGTTTCACCCATGAGCACGAATTTGAAAAGTACCGTTGAATTTGATCAGGCATACCATGCACTGAATGTTGAACAACGTAAAGCAGTCGATACTCTTGAAGGTCCATTAATGGTGATTGCCGGACCCGGCACCGGTAAAACTCAAATCCTTGCAATACGAATAGGAAACCTGCTGCTCCAAACAGACACCGATCCAAAAAATATTCTTTGCCTTACTTATACTGAATCCGGTGCAACCGCTATGAGGCAACGCTTGATTCAGTTCATTGGTCCGACCGCATATGAGGTTACCATTACAACGTTCCATGCTTTTTGCAACACCATCATTCGTGAAAATCCGGAAGTATTTGATCAGTATAGTGATTACGAAGTCATTAGCGATCTTGAAAAAAGCCAGTTGTTATTAAAAATTCTGGAAGGCCTTGAGCGGAATGATGTGCTCTATAAATTCAGGGGAAATTATAAATACGAATTCAGAAATCTCAATGACCTTTTCAGCAATATCAAAAAGGAAAACTGGAATCCGGATATCATGCTTCAGGAGATTGAAAAACATCTGGAAGATATGAAGCAGGATGAAGAAATGATTTACAAAAAGAAGACAGGTGACTATAAAGTCGGGGATCTTAGGGTAAAGAAATATAATGATTATTGCAAACCCTTTGAACGGACAAAATCTGCAATAAAACTATATGAACGCTATCAGGCAGAACTTAATAAAATCGAACGCTTCGAGTATGAAGATATGATCCAATGGGTTATCAAAAAATTTGAAAGCGATGAAAATCTATTATTAAAATACCAGGAACGATATCAATATATTTTAGTAGATGAATACCAGGATACCAACGGCGCACAAAATAAAATCCTGTTTCATTTATTGTCTTTTTTTGAATCTGCAAATGTTTTTGCAGTTGGAGATGACGACCAGGCTATCTATAGATTCCAAGGGGCCAATGTACAAAACATGATGGATTTTGATTTGCTGTATCATCCACAAAAAATCGTCCTGGTCAACAACTATCGTTCATCACAAATTATCCTGGATACGGCCGATGCAGTCATAGATCATAACAAAGAACGCCTGATCAACAAAGATCCGCTGTTGTCAAAAAAACTGGTTGCTTCAGCAAAAAATAAATCCTACGCCTTAAAACCCATATTTACAGAATACGAACACCTTAGAGCAGAAGTGCTGGATGTAGCCAATCAGGTTGAGGCATTACTTCATCAAGGTGTTGCTGCAAATGAAATTGCCATCCTTTTCAGAAAGAATGTCGAAGCGGAAGCATTTATCAAATTGTTTGAAACGAAAAACATTGCCTATCAGACCAGCAGATCCATCAATGTGCTGGATGAACTCCTGATACAACATATTTTAAACATCCTTCAATTTATTGTAAAAGAATTCCAACAAGGATTTCAACAAGATGCATTGATTTATAAAATCTTACATGCGCCATTTATTGACATTCAAACAGAAGATATTTCAAGATTAGCCTGGCATCAGCAGTCAAAACGAAAGGACTTAAATGAAAAATCAGAACTCAATCCTGAAAATACTTTGCTTTACATCTTAGGAAGCGAAACCGATTTAAAACTTGCAGGAATCAAATCTGTGAAACAATGCTTAAGCATTCACCAAAAATTGAACACACTTTGCAAACAGGTTTTTGATTTCACACCGCAGGGAATGTTTGAAAAAATATTGCAGGAATTCGATGTTCTCAATTTTATATTAACGAACCAGGATAAAATTCAACAGCTCCAGTTGCTGAATTCTTTTTTTGAGTTTTTAAAAAATGAGACCAGAAAAAATCCTGCAATGGGCATGATCGAATTTGTCGACTTGCTGGAGGAACATCGCAAAAATGACATCATCATTCCAAATACACAATTTATTGGCACAAAGAAAGGAGTGAACTTATCCACCATTCATGGCTCCAAGGGATTGGAATATGAATACGTGTTTATGATTAACAGTTCACAGAAACAATGGACCCATCGGAATTCAACCGGATTCAAATTGCCAAAATCTTATGTAAATGAAGAAGTCAACTCGGAAGAAGACAATCGCAGATTGTTTTATGTCGGACTGACCCGGGCCAAACTGGGAGTGTACATTTCATATCATATTGGCGTGGACAAAAAACCAAATACCGTTTGCAAATTCGTCACAGAAATGCTGAACAGTGGTTTGATGGATGAACGCAAACATCTTTCACAGGAAGATGAACTTGTCGAACAATTGATCATTGATTTAAGCCCATTGAAGAAAAACTATAATGCCCTCGAGGATCAGTTGTTTGAAAAATTTATCGAGCGGTTTCGATTGAATCCAACTGCTTTGACCAAGTATCTCGAATGTCCCCTGAGTTTTTATTATGAAAAAGTATTGCAGGTACCTGGTGCCAGAACCTCGGCATTGGGCTTTGGAAATGCAGTACATTATGCTTTGGAATTGTTTATGCGAAATCCATTAAACCTGAGTCAACGCAATTATGAAGGCATCTTGCGGTATTTTCAAAAAGGAATGGAAAAGTACCAATCGCATTTTACCAAATCGGAATACGATCGATATCTCACAGAAGGAAAAGAAATACTCCCTGGATTTTTAGAAATGTTTACAGACGAATGGAGCCAGGCCATAGAAATAAAAATTGAACAAAAAATAAATACCGAATTCAAATCCATACCAATATCCGGCAAACTCGACCGCATTGATAAAACCAAACAAGGCACCAGGGTCATCGACTACAAAACCGGTAAACCTGATCCCAAAGGAAAAGTCATTGCGCCGAATGAAAAAAATCCGAATGGCAGCGACTATTGGTTGCAAATGATTTTCTATGCCATCCTTCTCAAATATCAAAATGCATCCGGGTCATCCGTGATTTCATCCGCGACATCCGTGTCATCCGCGTTCTATTTCGTCAACCAAACATCTGACAAGACGTATGTAAAATCAGAAGTCACCGCTGATCCGGAACATATTGATTTCGTAGAAAAACTTATTGAAGCCACATACGAAAAAATCAAAACCCGTCAATTCACGCCAGGTTGTGGTAAACCCACTTGCGATTGGTGCAGGTATGTGAACTCGGGGGTGCCTGTTCGCCTTGTGGAGTCAGAAGATGAATCCGAAGAAGCTGAATATTGACAACATCCTGCCTGTCAAAATTAAAGCCTGAAAAGGCAATTTTAAACTTAATTTTGCATATT
>JBGAWX010000218.1:0-5853 GCA_044227375.1 Saprospiraceae bacterium | reverse complement strand
AAAAGTACAAACCTGATTATGAAAATTAAATTCCTTTCCATTTTATTTTTTGCGTGTGTATTTGTCGGGCTGAATGCGCAACCGGTCGATGATTTTATTCCATGTCATCATGCTCCACAGCATTTGTTATTGCGTTCCAATCCAACTCCTCAGGAGTTGGCAGCAATTCAAAATTCAAATAAGCGGAGTGATAGTATTGATATCTTGAATTATGCCATTGATATTGATGTCACCAACTATGCTGGGAAAACGATCACGGCAAATACAACCGTAAAATTTAAGACCAAAATAGACCAGATCGAATGGATTACTCTCGATTTGAAAAATTTAATTGTGGATTCTATTCTTTTTCATGGAGCACAAATTGTATTTAATTACAGCGATGATGTCATTACTGCTTTTTTTGGAATCACACTTGCGAAGGATCACGAAGACGAGGTCACTGTGTTTTATCATGGCATTCCATCGCGCGATCCTGTTTGGGGAGGATTTTATTTCGATGCCGACTACATTTATAATCTGGGAATTGGATTGTCCACTACACCCCCAAATTATGGAAAAGTTTGGTTTCCTTGTTTTGATAATTTTGTGGAACGAAGTACCTATGATTATTTTGTGACGACTACTTCAGATAAAAAAGCATACTGTGTCGGCACATTTATTTCAGAAGAATTGATTGGCAGCAGTAAAATCAGAAGACACTACAGCATGAAGACGCCAATTACAACCTATCTTTCAAACATTGCAGCGGCAAATTATACTGCGTACAATGATATGCATCAGGGAATAGCAGCAAACATCCCGATACAATTGGTATCAAAAGCAGCGGATCAAAGTGCAATGAAAACGCAATTCGCTAAAATAGGTACTGCAATTGATGCATTTGAATATTGGTATGGACCGTACCGCTTCGAACGGGTTGGATTTACAGCAACCACAGTAGGCGCAATGGAACATCCCACGAATGTAGCGTATCCTGTCAGCACCATTCAAAGTGGGACGTTGATTCAAAACGAAAAACTTTGGGCTCATGAATATGGACATCATTGGTGGGGTGATATTACTACTTTGGATGATGCCAGAGATATGTGGATCAAAGAAGGCACCGCAGAATACAGTTCTCACTTGTTCATTGAACGGGCCTATGGAAAAAATGATTTCATCGATGCGGTAAAATCCAATTTGTCATACATTCTGTTTACTGCCCACAAGAATGATGGAAGTTTTCTTCCTCTTTCACCAATGCCTTATGATCAAACTTACGGCACGCATACTTACAGGAAAGGAGCTGCAATGCTACACAACATGCGTGGCTATCTCGGGGACAATGGATTTAGAAAAATTTGTACCATGGTCTTTGACAGTTTAAATGGGAAGTCAATGAATGCCTATGAATTTCTTGACTTTCTGAATAAATATAGCGGCAAAAACATGACTTCATATTTTGATGATTATATTTTCAATCCGGGCTACTGTACATTTTATATTGATTCGTTTAAAGTGTTCGACATGTCCGGTCAGCATTATGCTTATATTCAACTAAAGCAAAAATCCTATCACGCTGCGCATTTGTACCATAATGTTCCTCTTACTATTTCTATGTATGATAAAAATGGAGAACGTATGGTAGTAAAGCAAAGTGCGAGCGGTGAAATTACAGGATTTAACATCTTGCTTCCAAACGGCTATTCACCAGTCTTGTTTATTGTAAATGAAGATCAGGATTTAAATTTTGCGAGTCTGCAAAGTCATGCAGTAGTAAATAAAACGGGAGCGCCGGATCTTCCTTATACAGGTATGGTTTGTAATGTTTCTAAAGTAACGGACAGCAGTTTTGTAAACATCGCGCATCACCTGGTCGGACCGGATGTTCAAGCAAAAAAAGATAATATTGATCGGATTTCAGCAAAGCACTTTTGGCAAGTGGGCATGATTCAGTTTGGAGACCTTCAAATGAATGTTAGCATCAATTACGATGGCACAGATTCATTGAGTTTAGATAATGATGTGTTGGGTTCACAGGATAGCCTGTTGCTTGTGTACAGAAAGGACTGGACAGAACCATGGAGAGAGTATTCGGACTATAATCAATTAAAGTTGGGAGCAAAGAAAGGATTTATCCGAATAACCAAATTGATTGCTGGTGATTATGCCTTAGCACATGGATATCACGATGCAGTAGCAAATAAAGATTTGGAACTGAAGAAATTTATTTTATTTCCAAATCCTGTAAAAGATCAATTATTCATTTCCTCAGAGCAAAGTCATGAATTATCCAAAATCGAAATCATAAATAGTTCAGGTCAGGTCGTTTCCAAACTAAAATTCAGCAATTCTTTGGATGTTTCTTCTTTGACAAGTGGGATTTACTTGGTTGTCGGCTATGACCTAAAAGGAAGAGTTGTGTTGCATGATGGTTTTTTGAAGCAATAAAGTAGATAAAGGTTATGATGTTCTCACGTTCAATAAACTTTGCTTTAAATTAAATATAGAATTATAGCTATTCAGGTACCGTAATTTTTATCAACAAACCTCTTGCTCTTTTAGGATAAGCTCAAAACTAATGTTGTGATTTAGTTTGAATAAAGGATTGTAAGGACTATAATCTGAAGGATACTCCTGTATTGAAATTCCCGGAGATGAAGCGATCACCATTTGGTCCGAATCCGAATTCACCAAGCATTTTACTGATTTCAAATTCAGTATAGAAGGACAATTTGGAATTGAATTCCCTTTGGTAACGGATTCCAAGGATTAGGTTTGAAAATGAATTGATTCCAAAATCACCACCATCAAGAATTCCCTGGTTTGAAGAGTTTCTAACCCTCGCATTAATTTCAGAGTTTGTCAGATCCAATACCAATGATTGATTTTGTTTTTCAGAAAAAATAGTATCGAGTCCAAAATTGTTTATAAGTGCTGCGGAAAGTGACAATCCGGCTTTTGAACTAATAGACCACTTTGCAGTACGGATTAATTCAAAATGCACTAAAACAGGTATGGTAACGATATGCGATGTGAATTTGTGAAAATGCAATTTGAAATATCCATTTTCAAAGGTTCCCAGTTGATCCGATTGATTTGGTTCATACGTCAGATACTGATAACCAAGTCCGCTTTCAAGCATATACTTTTTGGTTTTGAATCCAATGGTTACTGCGGTTTGAAATCCTGGCCGAAGTTGACTGTATAATTTATCTGAATTCGGATTGAGATAGTCGGGAGAAAGGATGACATTCATCATCATACCGGAATGTACATTAAGCAACATTGATTTGTGAATGATCAATGGTTTTAGCGAAGGAAGCATATCCGGTAATTGATCCTTTAATTCTATTTTAGTTTCCTCAACAGGAAGTTCATCAATTTTGGTTTCGAGGGGAATGATCTCATCTTTAATCAATGAGCTATTAATTTCCTGGATTGATGATGCAGGAATCTGTGGATTATTTGATTCATTCCCAGGTGTAATTGAGTTTGAAGATGCAGTGGGTAATTCAGTGGGTTCACTTATCTTTTCGAAATCAGTAAGGTCATGAGTTTGGGCAGGAGTTGCGCTGCTTGAAACATGATTACTAATAAAACTTGGTTTGCGTAGTTTTTTGTGAAAAAGACTTTCGTCAAGACTTCGATTTGTAGAAATAATTTTACGGTCAAATCCTTTTTCCTTTGGATCATTGTTGGGATGAGAAGTGAATTGACTTCCTTCATTTGATGCATTCAATTCAGAAGTATTTTGTTTAGCCTGTTTTACTTCCGGTTTTGAAGGAGAATGAACCTCTGCTATTGGATTCGAATTGAGTTGATTATTTGATTTAATAAAATTGGTAATGCCTATGTTGTCGAGAGTCCAGAATAAAAGGAGAATCAGACAGCATTCAATGACCCGTGCAGAAATGATTTTATTTCTCCTTGCAACCTGCCTGTCTCTTTTCGCTACAAAAGATTCCCATTGAATTTGAGGTGAATCCACATTTAAGTCTTCAAAAATCTCTTTGATTTTGTGATCAAACAAAATATCTTTTTCTGCATCATGGATTTTTTGTTGCATGAAATTCCAATCCGGAATATCCTCTGTAGAAAAAGCATTAAGTTTTTCTTTTATGATGTTATCGAAGGGTTGTTCAGATTTTGCCATTTAATAATTCCTTTAATTTGTTTCGGGCCTTGACAAGATTTGACCGCGAGGTACTCTCGGTGATGCCCAGGTGATCTGCAATTTCACGATGTGAATATCCCTCAATTGCGAACATATTGAATACCGCTCTGTAAATAGTGGGAAGTTTTTGAACGGCCTTCATAACTTCTTGCGCGGTAATTGCTTCGATAGGACCGCTTTTGGAATAAGCCATGGTCTTAGCCTCATCCAGGTCTCTCGTAACTCGCCGGGATTCTTTCCTGTAATAATCGATCGCAGTGTTTACCATAATTCTTCTGATCCAGGCTTGCAATAAAGTACCGGGTTCATAAGACTGAATGTTCATAAAAACTTTTAAAAATCCTTCATGAAGGATATCGAAGGCATCATCAGAGCTGTTTGAATACCTTAGACATACGGCCATCATGATCCTGTAATTGTCCTCATAAATGCGTTGCTGAGCCCAGGTCTGCCTTTCGATACATGCGAGTATCAATTCTTGTTCTGTAGGCTGTATGGGTATGGCAATGTTCATTTTTTATTCAAATAAGTCTATAACGGCTGCTATGACGAAACGCTGCTTTTGTTAAATGGCTGGAATTAAGGTAGTTCATTTTATGGAATCAGGCATATTAATTTTATAATCTATTGATAATTAGTTTATTAAATTTTGCTTGTGCCATACATTCTAAACTCCATTCCATTACATTTGTTCTTCCTTTCTGATCATTATTTGGTGAAAACATATCAAATCACAGGATTTAAAAATCCGGTTCTTGCGGCCCGGCTCATCAGCATTGGCATATACCCGGGCAAAAAACTTACAATAATCAGGAAGGCTTTGTTCGGAGGCGCCTATTATATTGAAATCGATGGCAGTCATTATGCACTTCGGGAATCCGAAATGGAGCTCATTACTAAAGTTGAAATAGCAAAGGCCGCCGATGAATAACAGAGTAGGTTTAGTGGGAAACCCAAATAGCGGAAAATCAAGCATTTTCAATATTCTAACCGGTCTCAGGCAGAAAGTTGGAAATTATCCGGGCATTACGGTGGATTCCAAGGTGGGCAAGATTACTCAAAAGGATGGATCCATTATTCAGTTGGTTGATTTCCCGGGGGCTTATAGCCTGCATTCCAACACACATGATGAGTTTTTGCTTACCAGTGCATTAATCCATGATGATGATCCGTATCATCCGGATGCAATTATTTATGTGGCTGATATTTTATTGCTGGAAAAACAACTCTTATTGCTTACTCAAATTCTCGATCTTGAATTTCCGGTTATAGTTTGTTTGAGCAATTGTGATCAGGCTGAACAATCCCTGGTAGATCAATGGACTTTATTCTTCGAACAAAAATTGAAATGCCCGGTAATTCCTGTCAGTTCAAAATCTCATTTGAATTTGAATTTATTGAAAGAGCGGTTGCAAAGCCTGTTTCAATTTTCACACATTTATATTTCCAAAAAGAGTATTTACAAAATACCGGAAAGCGAAGTAGAAGAAGGACAAAAAAAGGAGTATGCAGGAAACCGGTATCAGCAACTCTTATGGAAACATTATGGGAATAAAATCAAACCTTCCGACAAAGATGAATTCTTCGATAAGGAACATTCCATAAGAATGCAGATTGAAGAAACCATGCAAAGGTTTCACATTATTGAAGAATGGATTGCAAATGTAGATGTGAACAAACGTCAACGGTCAAAT
>JBGAWX010000217.1:0-5942 GCA_044227375.1 Saprospiraceae bacterium | reverse complement strand
AAGGGATCTGCAGGCTTGCTGAATTTGGAATCCGATGTGCAGCGTATCGACAAGGTTAAAATTTATCCGAATCCATTTACCAATTTATTCAATCTTGAGTTTTTTGCAAATACCGAGCAGGATCTCGAGTTCACTCTGATGGATCAATTCGGTACCATATTTTTATCGAAATCATTGCATGCACAACAAGGAAAAAATGTGTATCATATAGAATCTTCGGAATTCATTCCTGCGACGTATTTGATGCAAATCAAATCAGCCAGTGATACTTACATTAAAAAGATAATTAAACTGGAATAGGCCATTGCATTACTTCAAATATTAAAAATCAAAAATCTGGCTATCACATTAGATGTTAGTCAGATTTTTTTTAAACTCCGGTGATTATTTTACAGCCCTGCAATAAAAATCCAGCTGCATTCCGTCCATCTCCTTTAGAAAATAATTTGATGTACTGATATTCGAAACCAGATCATCATGCTGGTCTTTCAGCTTATTTCTGTTTAACCGGTTGAGGATGTCATATGGAACCTGAAACCATGTTCCCGGCAGGTTATGTTCGAGATTAAAGATATCCCACTTCTTCCATTTTGCAATTGCGGCTTTATTTCGTTCCTGATATTTGATGATCTGTTCATCACCATAAACTCCCCCAAAATAAATTTTATCCGGATTGAAATATGAACTCATCAATTTTCTGAATTCATCCGTGGAGTATTCTCTCATGTGATAGGGATTTCTGGTAAGCGACATTGCCTTATTGGGAGTTGTCAGTAACAATTTACCTCCCGGTTTCAATACTCTGTAAATTTCTTTCAATAGAGTTTTATCATCCTGGATGTGTTCGATCAATTGAAAACAAATTACCACATCAAAAAAATTATCTTCAAGTCCCTTTAATTGAGGTACTTCCATTTGAATAAATTCTGCGTTTTGAAAATTTTCAGGATTCACCGGTTTGAATTTATCAATGGCGATATACTTTGCGGAATGGGGCGCCAAAAGTTTGATTCCATATCCTTCACCACAGCCTATTTCAAGTACAATTCCCTGAATTTCTTTTGATGCCTGTTCATAAGCAAACAACTGCCGCATAAATACCGGCTTGTCCGCAATGGCCTTAGCTGTAGCCCGTTCTGCAGTGTGTATCTTTGTGAAGATGCTCATTTTATTATTTTTATGAAAGCATAAAGATAGACAGTTTATTACTACTTTTGAAAATGAACCGAAAGCTTATGATTACAAACAAAAAACAAATGGAAGAGTGAAAGCACAATCATGACAATAATATATAAAATAGAACTTGGATAATTTCTTACATGATAATTCAAGTTGTAAAAAAAATTAATTTATCTAACCCCAAAACCAATTTAAATAAAGTTCAAACTGATATTGCAATCCGGCAACTGCTGCCTTTAGCCTGATACCCGATTTACTATAGATTATTACTTTTGTTTCCATCGATGTCATTACAAACTAATTTGATCAATCCACTACGAACAGAAGCGTTCTTGATTTTCGCAATCAGTTTCTTCATTCTCTGGAATCTTGGTTTTCACATCCTCGTTTATTTCCCTTTAGATCAAAGTCCGGACATCCAAAATTACCTGGCAATGGCGCAATTGGATTTTGATCAAAGTCCCGTGCGCAGATACCGAATAATTATTCCCCTTGCTGCCTGGTTTATAAATTCAACTTTCGGTTGGTGCTTCAATGCATTTCATCCCTGGTCGTTTGAAGGCAACTTTTCACTTTGTTTCAGTTTTTTATTGATCAACACGACGATCATGTCCCTTGCCGTGGTCATGATTTATAAGCTGTGCAAGAGTTTTCATCCGGGATTTTGGTTTTGTGTGCTCGCAACAATTGCGGTATTATCCAGTCGGTATTCGTCTGAACTTGCTGGCTTGCCTTTAGTGGACAGCCTTTATTTTTTGAGTATGGTGCTGGCCTTATTCGGCCTTAAAACAAGACAGAGTGCTTATGTAATAGCATCTATTTGGATTGGTCCCTGGTCTAAAGAAGCATTTGTATTTATGGTTCCGCTCATTTTAGTGTTCGCCAAGACCGAACGACTTCTTATGATTAAGCATTTAGCACTTTCGGGAATTCTTGTATTTAGCTTCAGGATTCTATTTGATCATTATCAAGGTCATCCATTGATGAGCAGCATACAAGAAGATTTCAGTTCATTTGATAGCATGGGTATTTCTCTGATGCGCTTGTTCAGTTTTCATGGATTGTATGATCTGTTTTCTATTGCTGGTTTCTGGTTGTTGATTCCAATATTTGCAGCAATTCGTTACAAGTCAGCATTTGAATCCAGTTTTAGTGGAAATTCATCAATGATGTTTAATTCGTATTTAATCATTGTCATGTTTCAGGCATTACTTTCGACAGATCTGTCAAGGATGTTTTATTTGGCAATACCCGTAATTGCTGTCTGGCTTTCAATCAGTTTGAAGGTAATTTTCACAAATGCATACGACCATATTGTCTTAAAATAAAATTGGATTCCCGAAAATCAAGAATCCAATTCTATGGAGAACAGTTATTTTTTATAAACTATAAACAGTTTAGGTCTTGCTTCGATTTTAGATCATTGTTGGGGAAACACATAAAGGACAATACATGATCCGGTAAATATTTTTCAAGAGTAGGATCAAACAAACCGTTTTCCAAAAACTCTGTCAGGTCATTCACTTCCTGAGTTGTCATATGCAGTGGTGTAAAAAATGCAGAGATTTGCGATGCCGGAACCAATGGATTCTCAGGAACCCCTTTATTAAAATACTCTACAACTTCCCGCAAGGTTAACTTACTGGCACCATGGAAATAAAATCCTACAGGTTTCAAATTGTACAATTGCGGTACTTTGAATTTATAAAGATCTTCGGGTCTTTTTGTAAATCCACCTCTTCCATTGACCCTATTGTCTGCCGGACCTGTACGAAACACCTCCCCGACTTTATTTTGATAAAGATCGTATACACCCAGAGCAAAAAAGTTGAAACTGTTTAAAGAAGGACTGTTGTGGCAACGCACACAGCCAGCTTTTCCGAAAAACAATCCTGCACCTTTCTTTTGCTGGTCAGTCAATGCATTTTGATCGCCTTTCAACCATTTTTGAAAAGGAGCTTCATGTGTGGTTATCGTTCTAAAATATGCAGCAATCGCGAACGCTGTGGTTTTTAATGAATATCGTTCTGACTCAGGAATTTCCGGAAAAGCCTCATCAAATAATTTTTTGTAACCGTAAGATTCTGCGATGTTCTTGTTCATTGTCATACGATGCACTTGCAGTGCACGGATGTTGTTGGCTTCCAAACCTTCAAGTCCAAGAAAATTTACTTCGGTAAGTGTATCCTGTTTCCAGACAGATGAAGTGCCTTCATTCAGACTAAACGATCCGAAAGAACCTGCCCATAACGCATTCCTAACAAAGGCCAGGTTGATGGTCGGTAAGGGTCTTGCTCCCTGAGCATCTACTTCTTCACCTTTATAATTTGGATTTTTTGATCTTCCTTCACCGGATACCCCAAAACCAATTGCTCCATCAGCAACACCTTGAATTCTTCCTGCAGTAAAAGACTTACTTGCGATATGGCAGGAAGCGCAAGAAAACCCATTCATTCCTTCAGGTTTATTGGGCAATACGCTTATACCGGGTTCATGGAATAACATTCTGCCCAACTTTACTTTTGTTGGATTCAAAAGATTTTTAGGATCCTGATTAGGAATCTCACTTAAGTTCTCGCCTGTGGGAAGTATAAAATCACTCAACTCACCACGGGGTGCAGCTGCCTTAATTGCCTTTATCAACTTATCATCAGCGGTCGTTGGGTCCTTGGCTTCTTCACGAGCACAGGTCGAAAAAATATAGGCCACAAATAATAAGGACAGTAAATGGAAGGCAAATCGGCTCTTCTTAAAGCTTGGTTTTGAACTGGATATCTTCATTTCTTTCGGGGATTTTCTCAACAAAATTAGCAATTAATTGCTCCTAAAATAATCTAAGAACTTAAAACTTCCTTAGATTTAATATATTAAAAAAAACGGATTTATTGACCTTTAAGATTCAGAGGTTTAAATAAAATACCTGCATATCTTTTTGATTTAGAGTCACTAATAAATTTTTAAGAAAAACTAAAAGATGATTCAAGGGGCAAGATTTTCAGACTGCGTTCCCGGATTTTGAAGCGATCACCACTAGCCAGAATATGCGTGGTAAGATTGCTTAATGACATTGGAGTACCGGGTTCCAGATCCTCATATCGATTGTGGTTCAGATTTCTGGGATCAAAAAGGACGACCATTCCTGAACCTATCACTTCACAATCATTCCCTTTTCTTATGATCATCTGCCAATCCGATACCCAATAATTTTGGAAACCGGGCCACTGCTTCGGCAAGCCTGCCGAATCTTCCCCGTTGTATAAAATGTGAGTCAATGATCAATTGGTCCAGGAATCCCATTCCTCTAACCATTTTGACATTCCCTTTTTGCATGGCATCGACGACACTTCCTCCCGCAATCATTTGCAAAGACATGGACATTGCACCGGCACTGGTTCCTGCAATGACTACCTTGGTTTCTTCCAATCTTTTTCGGATGACGGTGTGTGAATTGCTGTCTGCAATGCTTTTTATAATCTTTGATTGATCTCCTCCGGAAAACATGATGCAATCTGCCTGCTCCAGTAAATTCAGTGTAGATTTTGCATTGGCTTCTGACTTCTTCCTTATGTCCAGAATGTGAATATGCTCGCAACCCAAGGCATTGAACGCATTCACATAATTGTCTCCTACGATTTTGGGAATGCTCGACGCCGTGGTAATGATTACGATATGGGCGCTGGTCCCTCCACTTTCTTTAAGTATGGTGGATAATATTCCCTGTTTAATAAAATCCAGACAGTAAGTCTCATTCAATCCCATCCCTTTATCTTCATTCCCTCCCACCGGGATTAGTGTTCCTTTGTATTCCATGACCGGATTTTGAAAATAGGCCTCAAAAGTAAGGGAATACAGCTAATTGATTCAATTTAAATTGTGGTCTACATTATAATAATCTGATCCAATGATTATAGGTTTTTCTTCTGTAACAAGATCCCCATGAAAAATAAACTAACATCCCCTTCTTCAAAAGTCCATCATTCTGTAATTACAAAATTGTTACCTTAAAGCCCTAATAATTCGACTATGTACATACGTGAAATCAATGTGATGAGAGGACCTAACTATTGGTCTGTCAGACGGCACAAATTAATCGTAATGGTTTTGGATCTTGAAGAATTGGAGCAACAGCCTACCAATACGATCGATGGATTTTTAGAACGCCTTAAATCCTTGCTTCCCGGGATGTATGCGCACCGCTGCTCCGTCGGTGAACCCGGAGGATTTTTTCAAAGGGTAGAGGAAGGTACCTGGATGGGTCATGTCATCGAACACATAGCCCTAGAAATACAATCCATAGCCGGAATGGAAGTAGGTTTCGGGAGAACCCGGAGCTATGGTGAACCGGGCGTGTATCATGTAGTTTTTGATTATTTGGAAGAAAAAGTTGGTATTTATGCAGCTAAGGCATCTGTGAGAATTGCACAAGCTATAATAGAAGGAAAAACTTATGATTTAAGTGGGGACATCCAGCAAATGCGGGAACTGAGGGAAGAACAAAGGCTTGGTCCGAGTACCGCCAGCATCGTTGATGAAGCCATAACCAGGGGCATTCCCTGGATTCGTCTGAATAAATATTCCTTATGTCAATTGGGTTATGGAGAAAATCAGGTCCGGATTCAAGCTACGGTGACCAGTCAAACTTCCAGTATCGGAGTGGATATTGCCAAAGACAAAGAAGACACCAAATTTTTATTGGACCAGGCTGAAATTCCTGTACCAAAAGGTGAAATCATATAAACCGAGTCCGGTCTACAAGAAGTGAT
>JBGAWX010000216.1:0-5949 GCA_044227375.1 Saprospiraceae bacterium | reverse complement strand
ATTATGATGTACTGGTGTTGCCAACATTTCAGAATGGAGAAGGCTATCCGGGCATCATTATTGAAGCATATTCAATGTCGATGCCTGTAATTACGACGCGTTGGAATTCAATCCCTGAAATTGTTGAGGATGGTGTTAGCGGTTATTTAATTGAACCTTATTCAGTTCATGCTTTGAAAGAATCAATATTGAAGATCAATGATGAGAATTATGACACAATGAATTGTGGGGCATTTGAAAAGTCAAAGGATTTTCAATCTGTAAAGGTGCACGAACAAATTCTATTGAAAATGCAGGAAGTTACAAAGTTAAATTTCGAATAATGTGCGGCATATTTGGTATGATTTCCGAAAAATGGCAGAGCCAGGCAGAATCTGCAGCAAGCCTGCTGTCTCACAGGGGACCCGATGACTATGGGGTGTTCAGGAATCATCCATTGTCCCTTTTTCATTACAGGCTGTCCATTTTAGACCTGAGTTCAAATGGCCATCAACCCATGATGAGTGAGGATGGCCGATACGTCATAATTTTTAATGGTGAAATTTATAATCATCTTGAAATACGGAAGCAATTAAGTCATCATCAATTTAAAACCAACAGTGATACAGAAACCATTTTGGCTGCTTATGCATTTGAGGGCATATCGTTTTTTAAAAAACTAAATGGAATCTTCGCCATTGCAATCTTTGATAAAAAAGAAAATGAATTGATTCTGGTTAGGGATCAATTAGGGGTGAAACCCATTTATTATCATCAGTCTGAATCCGGATTTGTGTTTTCTTCTGAACTGAAAAGTATTGCTTCATTGCCTGAATTTGATAAATCACTGGATGTTCATGCTTTGTTGAACTATATTCAGTTTATGTATTCTCCCGGTTGTAACACTCCATTTCTTGCGGTTAGAAAATTGGAGCCCGGACATTACATGAAGATTTCGTTTCCCGATGCTGTGGTTTTAGAAAATACATCTTATTATAAAATTCCTTTTACGGGGATTTATAAAGAAGAAGATGAATCCTATTGGGTTGACAAGATTGATCAGCAATTGCAAAGAACGATTCAAAGGCAATTGCTTTCAGATGTTCCGGTAGGATATTTCATTTCTGGTGGCCTGGATTCAAGTCTGATTGCAGCAATTTCGAAACGATTGAATCCTGGTAAAACACTTACCGGTTTTACAATCAGGAATTCTGATATCACCAGGCGCGATGGATTTGCAGATGACTATCCTTACGCTTGCAAAGTGGCCAAGCTATTAGATATTGATCTGAATGTGGTAGATGGTAAGTTAGACTTGGAACGAGATCTGAATGATATGATTCGTCAGTTGGATGAACCTCAAACAGAAGTCAGTGCAATGTACGTTTCGAATATTGCAAAAATGGCAAGGGAAAAGGGTTTCATTGTATTGTTAAGCGGAATGGGAGGTGATGATCTTTTTGCAGGTTACAGAAGGCATAAAGCCGTTCAGTATGATAAGTATTTATTTAAATCTCCATTTGTTTTCAGAAAACTTTTGGCGGAGCTTTCAAGGCATGTGCCGGTGCAATCCGCACCATTGAGAAGATTGAAAAAATTTCTGGGAAAGTTTAAGGAAAATAATCTTCAATCAGGTTTGGCGAATTATTATAAGTGGATTCCAAATGACAGAGCATTCTCACTGTTTAAAGAAGACATTAGAAATGAATTGAAAGGTTATGAAGGTTCAGAATTATTGATTCAAAGTTTGTCTGAAATTCCGGATGAGCATGATCCTTTAAATCAACTTTTGTTTTGGGATATGCATTATTTCTTGCCGGATCATAATCTCAATTATACGGATAAAATGAGCATGAAATATGGCGTCGAGGTTCGCGTCCCATTTTGCGATATGGAGTTGGTAAATCTTAGTGCTTCGATTCCTCCCGGTTTAAAAATGAAACACGGCATTCCTAAATACCTGCTTAAAAAAGTAGCCGAACGATATTTACCTGAGGAAATCATTTATCGTCCAAAAACTGGTTTCGGTGGGCCGTTGAGAGAATGGATCAGCGGTGATTTAAAAGCAATGGTTGATTTTAAACTGAGCAAAGAGAAGTTGGAGCAGCATTCGATTTTCGAATTTAAAGAAGTACGCAAATTGATAGAAGATAATTTAGCTGGCAAAATCGATGCATCGTACCCGATATTGAGTTTAATTGGCATTCAGTCCTGGATGGAAACTTTTCTGAATTCCGGAGAATAATATTTATGCTTTTGATAAAGGAGTTGTACTTGTATTAGAATTTATCTCAAGTATATGAATCAAAGTTTGTATCACATTTTCAGTTGAATTGTTCAGAACGTGTCCACATTCCAATTCAATCGCGTTTCTTCTTTCAGCAATTTTATAATGTGGATTTTTCTGAAAATTTTTAATTTCTGATAAGAGACTTTGATAATTCAGGGCAACCTGTGTTCCACCTGCAGCTACGAATTTTTTTATGTGATTATAATCCAGCAATCTTCTTGCTGAAGCCCAGTAATCCAGTTCTCGTTCACCATCAAACATCGGAGCAATATTTCCTTTGCCGGCCATCAGGGTGTCTATGGAGAGGGTAGAACAGGAGTTGATGCAGACTACACATGAGGAAAGTAAGGTGGATAGAATGAACATATCTTCGTGTTCCATACTCCAGGGCAATTTACTTTCGGCAAGGTTTGGTAAGAATAATTTAATCCGATCATTTGTGATTTCATGCAATCGTTCAATCCAGCTTTTATCAGCCATCCATCCTTTTACATTTTGCGGATGGGGACGAATGAGCATTTGCATTTCGGAACCCAATTCATTTTCATTTATTTTCTTTGCAAGAAATTCAACGATATCAATTTCCCCCGGTACAAATCTCGGCGAACTCATACCGAAAACGATGTAGGGTTTGTTTGCATCCAATCCGAATTTGTTGAGAACAGCATCGAATGATTTTGTATCTAAAGTCTGTGTGTGCAAATCAAAATGAGGAACTCCTGTAATAAATATTTTTTCTGTAGGAATTTTATATTTTTCGATAAACTCTGCTTGCATGACAGGTCCCCAGGCCAGGTAATGATCAGCCATTGAGAAAAAATGTCCTTTGGAAGTGATGTTATCCCAACTCAGCAGATGGATCGCAGTTTGAATACGTTCCTTTTTTGCATTGTATAAAAGAATTCCTTCCTGCGGGTTTACAGGGTAGGTGGATACCAGCAAATCGGGTTGAATGGATTTAAGCAACCGGGTGGCTTCTCCGGAATTTAAAAATAAATTCTCCAGACGTTTGTAAAGTATTCTTAATTGTGGAAAAGTATTAAATATATAGTAAAAGCAAATAAGAATATACGGAATGAATTTCAGAATTTTAAATTTATGATTTGCAAGATGAATTTCATAATAATGTTTTTCATAAAGTGCTGGATTGGATTTGATGTCTTCCAGAAAATAAGACCGGTAAAGTATGTAGTTTGATTTCCAAATCCAGGCATTGGAATGAAAGGAATGGAGTTTAATCTGGTATTGATTGCAATAACTTGACAATACCGGATCTTTGGCATCCGGTGAGATCAAGCTAAGCTGAATGCCGCGATTTGCCAATCTGCCCAATAAATCGGTTTGTAAGATCATCCTGGATGCAAATCCATGAGAAACAATATAGCAGATGGAAGAGTGAGAATCGGGCATGAATGATTGATAGAAATTACAGCCAAAGTTAGAAAAGAAAGCTATGCGATCTCAGCTCTGAATCCGGAGATTTTATGCTTGCACAGAATGATCTGAAAGTTAAGCAAGTTTCATCAATCATGCATCTCGTAGTGAATCTCTTAAAGTGGTCTACCGTTCACATAAAATTCACATTTTTTCAGTATCGGGCATGATCAATACTTCGTTTAAGTCTCTTTATTTTTGCAATCTAAATTTTTATTCATGGATGTAAGGATTGAAAATTTATCCAAGAGCTATGGAGGACAAAAGGCAGTGGACTCTATTTCTTTTGACATCAAGTCTGGAGAGATCATTGGATTTCTTGGACCGAATGGTGCTGGAAAAACCACTACAATGAAAATGCTCACACAGTATATGGAGCCTGATTCAGGGACTATATGGTATGGGAATAAAAGTTCTTTTGACGTGGACATTCGCAGGCAAATAGGGTACTTGCCTGAACACAATCCTTTGTATGAAGAAATGCCGGTAATGGATTACCTCGCTTTTGCTGCTTCATTGCAAGGAGTTGAGAAGTCAGCATTGCCATCGCGAATTCGTGAGATGATCAAATTGTGTGGACTGGATGTAGAGAAGCACAAAAAAATCGGGGAGCTTTCAAAAGGTTACAGACAACGCGTTGGTTTGGCGCAGGCCATCATTCACAATCCGCAAATACTAATACTCGACGAACCCACTACCGGTTTGGATCCAAATCAGATTGTGGAGATTCGTGAATTAATCAAGAAACTAGGAAAAGAAAAAACGGTCATTCTGAGTACGCACATCTTGCCGGAAGTAGAAGCCACATGTGACAGAATTCTCATTATTAATAAAGGGAAAATCGCTGCGGATGGTACGGTTCAGGAACTTCGCAAGCAATCTGAGGGAAAGCATTTGTTGCAGGTGAGGATTGAAGGATCAGATGCCAGTTTGATTTTAAATAGATTGCGGAGCATACCTTCAATTCATCAGGCCAGTATTCTGGATTCAACACGCAATCGTTTTGAAGTACAGAGTACCATGGGTGAAGAAACGAACAGAGAAATTTTCAAAACCTGTGTTGAACAAAACTGGGTATTGATGGAGATGATTCCGTTTGAAACCAAGTTGGAGGACATCTTCAGAGACCTGACATTAAATTAAGAACACTGAAAAGTGTGAAAAGTAATCCCGGTAAAATCAGGAGTGAGGAGCGATGTGCAGAAATGTTGATATGATCTGTGAAATGAAAGATGAAAAATATTATAAACGATTTCATTTTTAAAACCTTTTGACTTAAGCCATTTCATTTAATTGATTAAAATAAATAATTACTCATGAAATCAGCGGTTTGGATTATTGCAAAAAAGGAATTGAATTCTTTTTTTGATTCTTTAACGGCTTATATTTTAATTATTGCCTTTCTGGGATTCAGTGGTTTTTTTACTTGGATCACGGGATCGGATATCTTTATGAGAAAGGAAGCAGATCTCGAAGTTTTCTTTGCGGTTTCAAAATGGACGCTGTTTTTTTTCATTCCGGCAATTACCATGAAAATGGTTGCTGAAGAAAATAAAACGGGAACCATAGAATTGCTTTTAACCAAAGCGATCACTTCAAGACAAATCGTCCTTGGAAAATTCCTTGCATGTTTATTACTTATCGGGATAACTTTATTATTCACCATAAGCTATTACATCACGGTTAGTCAACTGGGCAAGATGGATCACGGGGCTACTATCTGCGGCTATCTTGGTTTGTTGCTGATGAGTGCAGGTTATATTGCAATTGGTTTGTTTGCCAGCAGCATTACGAATAATCAAATCGTGGCATTTCTATTGGCCTTGTTGATCGGAGTATTTTTTCATTTCATTTTTGATATGATGGCATATGGGTCAACGGGAATCATAGGACAATTATTAAGTGTACTGAGTGTGAATAAGCATTACGATTCATTATCCAAAGGAGTTTTGGATACTAAAGATTTGATTTTCTTTGCCAGTCTGACTGTAGCCGGATTGTTTCTTTCTGAATTGTTTATTTCTAAAAGGGTAAAATAAATCATTATGCTGAAATCCAAAGTTAATCTCATCATTCTGACATTGACCGTATTAATCGGGCTGAATTATATCTGCCGTTATTTTCAGTGACTTTTCATTAGTCTCATTTAATCTTTCCACGGACGCTCCACCAGCTTCATTTCTTTACTAGTTTCAATGGCCGTATCTTCTGGAACTGTAATGTCTTCAAACTCACCCTCAACCACA
>JBGAWX010000215.1:0-5960 GCA_044227375.1 Saprospiraceae bacterium | reverse complement strand
GTGAACAATATGCAATGCGTTCTTCAATTGCAGAAAAAATTGTGTGGCATAAAGGCGATGCCGGAGAAATCATTCCACAACTTGATCATTCCTGGGATCTCGTCTTTTTAGATGCAGCAAAGAATAAATATCTCGAATACCTCGATCTTCTGGAAACCAAAATGCAAACCGGAAGTATATTAATAGCCGATAATGTACTTTGGTACGGAAAAGTTTTGGAAGAAAAAAAAGATGAAGAAACCGCAATACTCGATCAATTCAGCAAGAGATTACGGAACTCCCCGAACTGGGAAACCCAAATGTATCCATTGCGGGATGGGATCAGCATTTCAATCAAGAAATAATCATCATGGATTTTCACCTGGAGAAACTGAATCTGAATTCCCAATCATCCGAATTGACAAAAGGTGCGTCCAGGATTTCACAGCAACCCTGGTATCTCGAAATCGTTTCTAAAAATAATCTGGTCATTCAAACTGAACTCTACTTTTTTATTCTACCGGTAAAATCATTCTTGACCATCAATCAACTTTTCATTCCACCATTTATACAGCGCATCGATCCGATTCCAAAAATGAATTCCCGGAAACCTTTAGAGCTGCCTACAGAATTGATTCATCATTTTCCGTGTGGCTGGCTTTCGTTCTCAGAAAAAATTCAGAATAAACCGGCAAGCTTTACAGAAAATGCGAGAACCAATTACTTTCTAAAACTCGATAAATCTTATGAAGATCTCTATAAAAATTACAACAACGGCCATAAGCTTAATCTCAAACAAGCGAATCGACAAAACATACAAGTAAGCGAATCCATAGAGATGGAAGAGTTTGTCGATCACTATCATCAATACAGCCATATCGATATTCCATCCCGGTTTAAAGAAAAGGATTTGATACTAAAATTGATTCGAGAATGTTTACAAAAAAAATCCGGCAAGATGTACATGGCTACCAATCCAAATAAGGATGTTTTGGCCTGTGCTTTCCTTACCGTTTACAATAATAGAATGGTGTATTTGCTTTCCAGTTCATCTCCCGAAGGAAAAAAAGAATTCGCGATGTATGCCATAATTGATCACATTATAAAAAGTAACAGCAATTCAAATTGGACTCTTGACTTTGAAGGAAGCATGATTCCGGGCATAGCTTATTTCATGAAAGGATTTGGAGCGGAAGAGGAAACATATTTTGTGTATGAGTGGAATGAACACTGGATTTGCAGGTTAAAAAAATGGATAAAGAAGCTGAGGTAAAAAGTCGAATTAACCTTAATACGAAGATACTAGGAAGGTCTTTTTTCATTGAAAATTAAAACAAGGTCGAATATCCAAAATGTATCTTACCCTTACCAAAATCTACAGATTGTAATTTACTGGCACCCATAGCATACTGCAAAGAAAACGCGCCAACCTTAGTTTGAAACTGTATCCCCAGTCCAAATCCTTCGTACCAATTCCACTCATAGTTTTGTTCACCAGCTTGTTTCAAATATGCAAAATCAGAAAACACATTGAGGAAGCTATTTCTATCTAATAAAAACCGGTACTCCACAGTTTGAATCATCGCATGGGTGCATTTATAGAAATCCTCATCAAAACCCCTTAGCGATTTGTAGCCTCCCACTCTGATCAATTCATTATCCAGAATTTTACCTGAAGTCAGCAACCCATTTGCTGAAAGGGCGATCTTCAAAACATGTCTTGTTTTTAAATTGAAATATTTTGAAGCCTGCACCGCATAGACGGCCTGCTCATTATTCTGATTTAGACTATCGTACTGTTGCTGCACATGAACCTGATCCGATTCATAAGACAATAGAATGGTATTTTCCTTAAACGTTTTGGTTCCGGCCTTTACGTCAATGAGCACCGACCAGCCTCTTGAGGGATTTGGTTTATAATCTACATTATTGAATTCATGCCTTAATCCCGCAGCTAAATAAGTATAATCCAATTGTGATGGCAACCTGCGTGTCCTCAGCAATGTAAGCGAATCGGGGTTTAATAATGTTGAAGTTAAATAGGTCAGCGATAAGCCGGTAAGCTGCAACAAAGACCAGGGATAACTAAGAATCCACTGAGAAGATAAATCGATATATTGCTCGCCAAATCTATAAAGGTGAAAATCCGCGGCCAAACCAAACGGAATAAATTTTACATATGGAAAATCAACACCTAGTTTCAACTTTGGAGAATTTTCAATCAGTTTTTCATATTTCAAAAAAATCTTTTCTCCACTTTTTAATGAATTCAAAATTTCAAACCCGGCTTCACCTGTTAAGCTGTATTTTTTTCCGGTCAATCCGCTTTCCGGATTTAAACCCAATAAAATATCAAACTTACTTGCCCTGGATTTTTCAAGATACAACCAAACGATACCTTCATTCCCGAGAAATAAAACCCTTGGTGAAGATCTCATCTGGACATATGACAATTTGCCAATTTTATCCTGAATCCCTTCAACAAGTGTTTGATTGTATAAATCACCGGGAATAATTCCAATCATCCTGTTTAATACTTTATCATCCAGGATTTTCTTCTGACGCTGATCCGTCTGGTGAAATACAGTTTGACTTCCTTTAATAAATTTATACCGTGCAATTAATGAATCGCCATGAATAACTACAGCTGCGACATCTACTCTTGCAAAAGGATAACCCCGATCAGCACTCATTCGAATCCAGCTATTAAATACAGAGGACCAGTATTCAGGAGAAGAATTTTTATCTTCAGATAAAATCAAGGGCAATGTTTGCAATGCTGATAAGGTGTTGCTGTCCTCCATCATCATAACATAATGAAATTGAGTTCCCTTGTGCAGATGGATATTATATTCTGCAGTATCGACACTAAATGAATCCATTCCGGCCAACAAATACCCTTCCTTTCTTTGTTCATCAATCCATTGACTGGTCATGATATTGAGTTCGTCAGGATCAGTTACCTTTGCAAAAGCTTTTTCATCATGAATCCCGTCTATAAATACTTTTATCTTGAAATTCTTTTGAGCTGTAAGCGCATGATTGAAAATTAGTAAAATTGAAAACCACATGCAAAAGCAGCCAGATCTTTTAAGGACTAATTCCATCAATTCAGCGGGTTTATATATACACATACCGTACTGCAAACGCAAATGTACTTATTGTAATTTTCATTTCTCCACGAATTTAAGCACAAAACAAGCATTGCTCAATGCCCTGATCAAAGAAATCGAATTGAGATCTGAAGAAGCCTCTGCGTATACCATTCAAACGATTTATCTCGGAGGCGGAACTCCATCACTATTAAATGAATCTGAACTTCGCAATCTCTTTGGCATTATCCACAAAAAATACAAGATCCATCCACATTCAGAAATTACTTTAGAAGCTAATCCGGATGATATTACGGATGAATATTTGAATCAATTGCTACAAGTTGGAATCAACCGCTTGAGTATTGGAATTCAATCTTTTTATGATGAAGACCTGAGTTGGATGAATCGTGCACATTCCTCAGTAGAATCCTATACGTCAATTGAACAAACTATAAAAGCAGGTTTTGATAATTTCAGCATTGACCTTATGTACGGATTACCCGGAATGTCATTGGATTCCTGGAATAAAAATTTAAACAGAGTGCAAGAGTTTAAAATTCCTCACCTCTCGTGTTATTCTCTGACTGTTGAAGAGCGCACCGCACTCAGTCATCGCATAAAAGAACATACCATTCAATTGCCTGAAGATTCATACACCATTGAACAAATGGACGCGCTCCTGGATTTTTGCCAATTATGGCAGTATGAAGCTTATGAAATTTCCAATTTTGCTAAACCGGGTTACCGTTCAAGACATAACAGTTCCTATTGGGAAGGTTTGCCTTATTTTGGATTCGGACCCGCAGCGCACTCCTATAATAAAAATACCCGTCGATGGAATATCGCCAATAACGTAATATACATTCAAGCTATGGAAAATAAACTTCCCTATTTTGAAACGGAAATCTTAACCAGGACCAACCAATGCAATGAATACCTGATGTTGCAACTGCGGAGAATTGAAGGAATTGATCTGCATTTTATTGAAAATAATTTTGTAGAATTTATTCCACTAATTATGTCCCAGATCTCAAAGCAGATAGAATTCGGGAACCTGATATTTGAAAATGGACATTATGTTCTCAGCCGAAAAGGAAGATATATTGCCGATGAAGTAAGTTCAAATTTATTTGTAAATTGAAATCGATGATGGTTGATCCATAAAACTGTAATATCTGAATTGACTTTTTAATTTTTAATTTTTAATTTCCATATGCCTTCCTCATTTGGTCACGCATTGTTTGCAGCAAGTCTGAGTCCTTTCAGACCCTACTCCGGAAAATTACTTCCGACGCTATTGATTTCAATGGCTTGCGCGACGATACCGGATCTCGATGTGATTGGTTTTGAATTTGGCATACCCTATGGCAGCATGTTGGGGCATCGGGGATTTTCACATTCCATCCTATTTGCATTAATACTGGGAATGCTGGTCACACGAATTTTTTTTAAGGAAGTGACTTCCAAGTCCATTGATTTCATTTCAATAAGCTGGTATTATTTTGCTTGCACTGTAAGTCACGGAATTTTTGATGCAATGACCGATGGAGGCAAAGGCGTTGGATTTTTCATTCCCTTCTCAGCTGAACGGTTCTTTTTCTCATTCCGGCCTATTCCGGTTTCCCCTTTAAATATGCAATCCTTCTTTACATCTTATGGTTGGTCCATCTTAAAACAGGAACTGCTATTTATTGGAGTGATCTCTATATTTATACTGGTCGCAGGTTATTATTGGAGGAAAACATTTTTCAGAGTTGACCAATAAGGTGCAGACGAGACGTCAGCAACAACATATTTGTAATAAACTGAAAACAAAAAGTGGAGGTGTGGCGCCAGTATCAATTTATTTGTAAGATACTTAAAATAAACTTCTGAATTGTAATTTGATGTTCGGGATTGGCATCTTGCTAATCCTTTAGTAATTTACTCTTTAATTTAACTAGCCATTTCTCTTCTTCTCCCATTCCCATGCGGTTTTCATAATATCTTCAATGGTTCTTTTTGGAATCCAATGCAATACCTTCTTTGCCTTCTGAGTATCCGCATAGATTTCCGGCATATCGCCAGGACGCCTTTCACCAAGTTGATAGTTTACTTTTATTCCACTTACTTTTTCAAATACATCGATCACCTGCAAGACACTTAATCCCTTTTCCATACCGAGGTTGTATGCTTCAAACGATTTCGCTTGATCATCTTCAATCAGGTGCTTTAATGACAGAGTATGAGCATGAGCAATATCCATAACATGAATATAATCCCGGATACAACTGCCATCAGATGTTGGGTAATCTGTTCCAAATACCGTCATTGATTTGCGTTTACCTATTGCTGTTTCGGTGATGACAGGCACAAGATTTAATGCAGGATTGCTTGGGGCTTCGCCTATCAGTACAGACTCATGTGCACCGGCGGGATTAAAGTAACGGAGGGCGATTGATTTCTTGCCTGACCTTTTATAATAATCCTGAATGATCCACTCGCCCATTTGCTTGGTTTTGCCATAAGGAGAATCACTCAGTTTAAAGGGTGTGTTTTCATTGACCGGAAGGTCATTCATACTTCCATATACAGTACATGAAGATGAAAAAATAAAATTAGGAATTTTAGAATGCTCAATCCAATCCAGCACATTTAACAAACTTCCCATGTTATTTTTATAATACTCCAATGGTTTTTCAACGGACTCTCCTACTGCCTTGAGCGCTGCGAAATGAATGATGCCAATAATATTCTTTTCCTTCTCAGCAATGGATCTCCAGGTTTCCGGGTCTGATAAATCCAATTTATAATTCTCGACAATTTTACCGGTGATTTTTTCAATACCCTTCAATACATCTTCTTTTGAATTTATCAAAGAATCCACGCTAATCACTTCAAATCCAT
>JBGAWX010000214.1:0-5967 GCA_044227375.1 Saprospiraceae bacterium | reverse complement strand
CATATCTCATCATTACCGTTTTTCCGCTGTTGGATGTACACAAGGCATATGCTTCTACACTCTGGCCAGCACCAATATAGCTTATCGCAGAAATCGACAAAGCATTTTCGTTATCATTGTCTTTGTCAAAAAACTGTTGGGTGCCTTCCGGCAATGCAATGCCATCGACATAAATCGCAAGCTTAAATACTTCATTTTTTGAAACGACAATATTTCCGCTGAGACTGATCTGATAGACGTCTCCATTCGCTACTGTAATCCGGTCATTCGCATGATCCGGTGTGGTTTCCGAACTCTCCCCATTGGTTGTAAACCCGGTGAGTTTATACCATACATTTTGAGCGGTCAATGTTTGAGACACCATCCCATTGCTCACGGACAATTCTCCGTAATAAGGAGGAGTCATGTTTTTGATTTCATGCACTGCAATTGCATTTGTGGCACCTGCTGTGAAAGACAGTGCACAACAAAATAAAGCAATCACACATGCAACTGGAAATTGTTGAATTTTCATGTTGAAACATTTAGATGTGTAGAGAAATAAAAATTAATAATATTAGAATAATCCTTGAAGCAGCAAAGCTGATGAACTTTCATTGCCTTGTCAATCCATGGTTTCATTGAACTTTCAAATCCACTAACAGAATTCATCAATGATTTCATTGAGACCCTCACGAGAGGACACTCTTTGAAAAACATGTATCTTTGAAAACTTTTTTGTCATGGGTGTATTTGGTATTTCCATTGTATTGCTATTGTTTTCGGGCAGTTTGGTTGCTCAAAAAACCTTGACCATTACAGACAGCCTTGAATTACAAATAGAGTTAATAGGTCCGGAACAAGGACTCTCACAGGGAATGATCAATGAGATAGTTGAAGATCAGGAGGGATTTTTATGGATCGCTACCAAAGATGGACTCAACAGATATGATGGTAGCCGATTCAAAGTCTATAGAAATGATCCTGATGATCTACATTCTCTTTCAGAAAATTTTATCACTTCGGTATATGTAGATTCACGAAACCAACTTTGGATTGGAACCAATACTTCAGGACTTGAACTTTTCGACCGCGAACATGAACGATTCATTCATATAAGAATAGATCAAACTAATGACTTAGGATATCGCATACAAAATGTCCAAAGGATCCTAGAAGATCATTCTGGGCATATTATATTTTATGACATGACCGGGACTAAAATAAATACAATAAGTCTCCATAAAGGTGGCAAAAATAATTCTCTTTCATTTTCTTCAGGACCTGAACTCCAAGAATTATATCCTGCATTAAAGAAACTCAGCCTTCCTTTAAGTGGGCTAAATATTCTCTGTATTACAAAGGATGGAATACTGTGGTATGCAGAAAATAAAATTGTGTATGGATTTGAAAAATCACTTAAAAATGCAACATATCGGATCGATGCTATGAATATTTTTATAGATCCCAATACTCCTCCCTTTTCTCAGACTTATCTGGATAATCATGAAAGCCCACAGGTCCTCTATTTTATGGATTCAAAAAATTACATTTTTACACTCGATATTTTTACCAAGACCCTATTACCAACCTATGTAGTGCCTTCAATTAAAATAAGCGGGTATAATCGTTTTTTTGCCGATACCGACAAACGAATTTGGATCAAAGAAGGCGCTCGTAATTTTCTTAGGATAAATTCCAGTAAAAGTTCATTAGATGCAATTAACTTCAACATGATCAATAAAGAAATATTGGAGAAGTTATCTTTTGAAAATTTTTGTCAGGACAGGCATAAAAATATTTGGTGTGGTACAAATGGATTTGGTTTATTAAAAATTAATGCCAGAAACGATTTATTTATTAATGCTCCATTCAAATGCAATGATCAAAAATTTCGATTTTATTTTGAAGGTAAAAAAGCAATACTCCTCTCCAAATTTAAAAATTTAGACATAAGCTTCATCAATCGTATGAATTTAGAAAAGGATGGGTTAGATTGCACATGGGCTCCCTGGACATTTGCTGTTGACCATCAAAATTTCTTTTGGGCTCTTGCCTCGAATGAAAATGGCGCAAAATATTATACAATAAAAATAAATCCTTTTCATTTAAGTTATGAAAAAAAACCAATCGATTATATTGGTGACATTGAAGATCCTATTATTTTTTCAGATCTCCATGGAGAAATTTGGTTAAATTATATTGATTACAACCGCCGAACAACCAGAATTTGTCATCTACATCAGAAATCTGGAAAAATTAAGAACTACTTCTTTCCTATAGAGTATATCCATAATGAACATCGATTCTTAAGTGATTGGTATGTCACTGCTGATAATCAATTTTGGCTTGCAACCAAACAAGGTCTTTTTCTATTCGATCCGAAAAAAGAAAATTGGAAGAAATATCAAAATGAAAATAACAACAATGCAAGCCTCTCTTCCAATTCCATCTTATCCCTCTGCCCCGACCCTGAGGAACCTTCACGTTATTTATGGGTGGGAACTGAAGGTGGCGGTTTAAACAGATTCGATATAAAAGAAGAACGATTCGAACGATTTTCAACAAAGGATGGACTACCCAATAATGTAATTTACGGAATCCAAAGCGACAAGCGCAACAATCTTTGGATCAGCACCAACTCAGGGCTTTGCTTTTTTAATCCTCATACTTTGGAGATGCAAACATTTACATCAAAAGATGGTCTTCCCGGAAATGAATTTAACAGGTATCAATACAGCAAATCAGATGAAGGCATACTTTATTTCGGTGGTGTAAATGGTTGGGTTTGTTTCGATCCGGAGAATTATTATAAGAATAAAAGACAATCTGATGTTGTGATCAATAAACTAAAAATTCTAAACAAAGAAGTAATTTATGGATTGACCGACACCATTAAACTGAAAGATAACTACCATCTTCCCGCACCTATTGAGAGATGTACAAAACTAATTTTTAACTATGATCAACGGATGATCACATTTGGATTCACTACTCTGGACTTTACAAATCCGGAAGGAAACCGGTATAAATACAAAATGGAAGGATTTAATAATGATTGGATTGATGCAGGAACAAACAATGAAGCAACTTATACCAATCTGAGTCCGGGCAACTATGTTTTTAAAGTGCTTGGAAGTAATAGTATGAATGTCTGGAGCCAAGCACCTGCAATTATTGACATTGAAATACTCCCGCCATGGTGGAAAACCTGGTGGTTTCAATTAAGTATCATATTATCCTTTGTATCCGGGTTAAAACTTCAAACCCTGAGAAACCAAATTTCAGCAGACTTGCATGATGAAATCGGAAGTACATTAAGCAGTATTTCTCTTGCCAGCTCCATGGTCCTAAAAAAAATCAAAGGAAAAGAAACCGAAGTACTTTCATTGCTCAAAATCATTAACAGCAACTCCTACAATATCCTGGAAGCTATTAGTGATATCGTATGGGCAGTCAACGCGAGGAATGACCGGTTCGACAACGTAATAAACCGTATACGGTCTTTAGCTTTCGAAACACTTGAACCTTTAAATGTAAATATTCATTTTAATATTTATTCTGAGATTAGCCAGCTTAGCCTGAATATGCAACAGCGTAAAAATCTATACCTCATCGTAAAAGAAGCCATTAATAATGTGGCAAAATATGCTGATTGCAAAAATGTCTGGCTTGCTTTTGAATATCAAAATGGAAGATTGAGTGTAAAAGTAAAAGACGATGGCAGGGGATTTGAAACAAAATGCAAAGAACATAAGATGAGCTTTTCAGACGAGGATGAAAATTACTCCAACCAATTTGGCGGCAACGGGCTTTACAATATGCAAAAACGCGCAAATGACCTGAATGGACAAATCAAGATTTGCTCCATCCCTGATCAGGGGACTGAAATAGAACTTGAATTCAAAGTATAATTCATTTTTTTTTACGAAATCATTGGATTCATTGATGGGAATTAAGTATTATCAAAAGAAATTTGTATTATGCAAAAGCTAAAAATCGCCATATTCGATGACAATAAATCCAGAAGGGATTTATTGCAGCTATTAATCAACTCCACTGAAGATTTTAGTTGTACCCATGTTTATAAGGATTGCAGGAATGTACTCAAACACATTGCATCAAATACCCCGGATATTATCCTGATGGACATCAACATGCCTTATGTGGATGGCATTGAAGGATTAAGACTTATTAAAACTCAGTTTCCAAAAATAAAAATCCTGATGCAAACCATTTTTGAAGATGAGGATAAAATCTTCAACGCCATCGTATCAGGAGCTGATGGTTATATATTAAAGAAGACTTCTCCGGATAAATTACTAGAAGCTATTAAAGATCTCGCCGCAGGAGGAGCTCCAATGACCCCTATTGTGGCCAAACAACTTTTGCTGTTAGTCAACAATAAACACCATAACATACCAAAAAATGATTTTAATCTGACTCCACGGGAATCGGAAATCCTTAAATTCCTGGTGGAAGGTTACAGCTATAAAAAGATCGCAGAAGTATGCCATGTTTCCTATGCGACGGTTAATTCTCACATCTGCCATATTTACGAAAAACTCCATGTCTCTTCAGGAACTGAAGCGATGGCCAAGGTGCTAGAACTTAAAATGAGTTGGAATAATTGATCAACAATTCTTTAGCAAAAAATATATTTACTTCTTGTCATTTTAATATGCATGGGGACCTTATTTAATAGTTTCCTCCTTTCCTTCGAAAAGGCATAATTTTTTACAATAAATAATATTGTAGATTTAGCAATAAAGAAAAAGCAGCATGATTCTATTTTACATGATCATGCTGCCTTCTCTCCTTTTACCAATTGCCAGAATAGCAATTAGCAGTACAAACAATGTGAAAAATTTAATTCTTATACCATTTAGATTTATCTTATTGTCCAAAAATATTTCAGGTATAATGACGATGTGATTGTCGTTTAATTCAATGCAATCGGACTATTGCGAATAACCTTTCGGCATTATGATCGAGAATGCAAAGTGGTCTTTATTATTATGAATCAACAGGAACGTGCTTTTATAAAAAAAAACTATCCTGGCATCGATTACCAGGATAGCTCTTATTAAAATTATTATTAAATAGACAATTAATTTGTAAGCACCATGCTCTTTGTATCAATTATCTTTTCGTCAATGATCAAGGAGTATTGATAGCTTCCGCTGGAAAGGACTCCTGTTTTAATATTAACCGTACCAAAACCAATGTCAAGATGATCGAATTCCATCACCAATGCACCGCGCGCATCGGTTACCAATAATTTAGCAGATTTTGCAGATTTCGGAATGTAGAATTTGATATAGGTGGATTGTCCAAATGGATTCGGAATATTTTGTTCCAGAATAGGATTGTCTCCATCATTCAATCCGTGATTGCTACCTGATTGCGTACAACATTTTGACAAGGACTCATCGAATGCATTCAATTTGTTGAGCACCTGATCCAGTTTGGAACTGAGGTCTTCGATTTGTTTTTGCTGATCGCTGACGATGAGCTTTTGTTCTTTGATTTCAATTTGCTGGTCGCCGATAAGTTTTTGCTGATCTTTGACTTGATTTTCCAAAGCAGCAATCTTAGCTTGATCAGCTGCAGCAGGCGCATTCATGTTTTCTACTTTACCTGAAAGTTCCTGAACGGCTTTTACCAATGGAACTACGAATTCAGAATAACGCAAACCCATGATTTTTCCGGTTTTGTCAATACCACTGAAATCATAACCTATGCGTTTTGCAGCAGCATCCACATCCTGTGCCAGAAATCCAGTGAATGGTATTTGTTCGATGTCGCTTTTACTTCTCGATTGATTTTTTTCGTCAATACCCATCAATTGATTCTGCTTTGCAATGTTGTAATGGAAGGTGACTGGTTTCAGTGCATTTACAAACGATAGCCCGGGAACATTTTCCTGAATCTGGTCTTTCACTCTTGCATCACTGTAAATGGTCCATCCTACTTGTCCGCCGATGC
>JBGAWX010000213.1:0-5991 GCA_044227375.1 Saprospiraceae bacterium | reverse complement strand
ACGCGTTTATTCGTGGTATACACTGTTCCCGTCCAATAATCTTGCTCGTATTCCCTGATCGTTGTTGAAATTGCTTTTTGCAATGCGAAAGCAGGTAAAGCCGGCACTTCGGGTGGTAAATAATCATTTGAGGTTCCTTCTCCCCGAATTGCTGCAATGGGAAGAATAAAATCACCCAATTTATTTTTTGAGGTTTTTAATCCGCCGCATTTACCGAGAAATAAAACGGCCTTCGGTTTTATGGCGGTGAGCAAGTCAATGATAGTACCTGCATTCGGACTGCCCATTCCAAAATTGATTATTGAGATGTTGTTTGATGTTGCATTGATCATTGAACGGTCACGACCACGAACTTCAACATGATTCCATTGAGCAAACAAATCAACATACAAACTGAAATTGACCAGAATGATGTACTGTCCGAATTCATTCAGGTTGGTCCCGGTATATCTCGGCAACCAGTTCTCTACAATTTCGCGTTTGGTGATCATTTACCGGGTCAAATACATATTCCGTTTAGAATCGATTTCACGGAAATATGGGTCATATAAATCTTTGATAAAGTGAATGGCTTCTCCTGTGGATTTCATTTCAGGACCCAAACTGATATCCACTCCGGGAAATTTGTTGAAAGAAAAAACAGGAATCTTAATCGCGTATCCATCCATTTTATTTTCCATTTTAAAGTCCTTCAATTTCTTTTGACCCAACATGACTTTTGTCGCAATATTCAGATACGGCATGTTGTATGCTTTTGCAATAAACGGAGTAGTACGGGATGCTCTTGGATTGGCTTCAATGACATAAACATGATCGTCTTTTATTGCAAATTGAATATTGATCAATCCTTTGATGTTTAACTCATGTGCAATTCGTTTTGAATATTCGATCATGGTTTCAATTGCTTTCTCACTCAAACTGTAAGGAGGCAGTACCGCTGAGCTGTCTCCGGAATGAATCCCTGCGGGCTCTATGTGTTCCATGATGCCCATGATCTGTACATCCTCCCCATCACAGATGGCATCAATTTCTGCTTCTTTGGCTCTTTCAAGAAATTGGTCAATCAATACTTTATTATCTGGCATGTGCTTAAAGATGGAAAGCACATGGCGTTCAAGTTCATCATCATTGATTACAATTCTCATACGCTGTCCACCCAACACATAAGATGGTCTGACAAGAACAGGATATCCGATTCTCCGTGCAACCTCCAATGCAGAGTCTGCATCAGTAGCGACGCCGTATCTTGGATATGGAATGTTCATGTCTTTCAACATGTCCGAAAACCGGCCGCGGTCTTCAGCAACATCCATGCTGTTGTAATCCGTACCAATTATTTTTATCCCTTTTTGATGAATTTTCTCAGCAAGTTTCAAAGCAGTTTGTCCACCGAGTTGGACGATGATGCCTTCTGGTTTTTCATGATCGATGATTTCTTCAATGTGTTCCCAATAGATGGGTTCAAAATACAATTTATCGGCAATGTCGAAATCTGTTGAAACCGTTTCCGGATTGCAATTGACCATAATGGCTTCCATGCCTTCTTCGCGGATTGCCAGCACACCATGTACACAGCAATAATCAAATTCTATACCCTGACCAATTCGATTGGGACCAGAACCCAATACCATTATTTTTTTTGTGTCATGCGAAATGCTTTCATTCTCTTCATCAAAAGTGGAATAAAAGTAAGGGGTCTTTGCTTCGAATTCAGCTGCACAGGTATCCACCACCTTAAAGACTCTGCGTATATTTAATTTCTTGCGTTGATTGATGACATCTTTTTCATCGACACGCATCAACCAGGCAATTTGATTATCGCTATACCCATTTTGTTTGAGCTCCATAAAAAATTCACGCGGAATGTCTTCCGGAATATTATACTTCATCAGTTGGTCTTCAAGCTGCACGAGTTTCCTGATTTCCTTGATAAACCAGGGATCAATGCCTGTTAATTTATAAACTGTTTTTTCTGGTACTCCAAGTCGCAATGCATCTTTTAATCTGTATATGCGATCATCACTTACAATTTCCAATCGTTCGAGAATGTCCTGAGTATTGATCCATTCTTTTTTATCAGCACCCAAACCATGCCGGTCATTTTCCTGCGATTGACAAGCTTTTTGCAATGCTTCCGTAAAACTTCTTCCAATGGCCATGACTTCGCCAACGGATTTCATTTGCAATCCCAATCGCTGATCTGCTCCGTGAAATTTTTCAAAATTCCATCGAGGCATTTTTACAATGACATAATCCAGTGCTGGTTCAAAAAATGCAGAAGTACCGGTAATCTGATTTGTCAATTCATCCAATGAATAACCTATAGCGAGTTTAGCCGCAACTTTTGCAATCGGATATCCTGTTGCTTTACTAGCCAGTGCAGATGATCTCGATACTCTAGGATTGATTTCAACTGCAATGATTTCTTCATTTTCTGGATTCATCGCAAACTGCACATTACAACCTCCTGCAAAATTTCCCAAAGAACGCATCATCATGATGGCCTGGTCCCTCATTCTTTGATATCCGGTATCCGACAAGGTCATTGCTGGTGCAACCGTAATGCTGTCACCGGTATGTATTCCCATAGGATCAACATTTTCCACGGTACATATGATGACTACGTTGTCCTTCTGATCTCTGAGCAATTCTAGTTCAAATTCTTTCCAACCCAAAACCGCTTTTTCAATCAATACCTCATGTGATGGGGATGCATCCAATCCCCTTCTCAAATTATCATCAAACTGATCAGCCTTCAACACAAAACTTCCTCCGGATCCTCCAAGAGTATATGAAGGACGGATCACTAAAGGATATCCGATCTTTTGTGCAGCTTCTTTGCCTTCGAGAAATGAATTGGCTATTTGAGATGGTGCGACCTGCACTCCTAATTGAATCATGTGTTTGCGAAACAGCTCACGGTTTTCAGTAAGCTCGATAGCATGAACATCAACACCAATCATGCGCACACCATATTTTTTCCAGACGTTTTGTTTGTCTGCTTCTATGGCCAGGTTTAGTGCAGTTTGTCCTCCCATAGTGGCAAGTACAGCATCGATTTTGCGCTCTTCCAAAATTTTTACGATACTTTCTACAGTAAGGGGCATTAAATAAATGTGATCTGCTGTCACTGGATCGGTCATAATGGTGGCCGGATTGGAATTAATTAAAGAAACTTCTATTCCTTCTTCTCTCAGAGAGCGCGATGCTTGTGTACCGGAATAATCAAACTCACAGGCTTGTCCTATGATGATGGGCCCGCTTCCAATGATCAATACGGAGCGGATCGATGAGTCTTTTGGCATTAAATCGTTATTTTGCGCAAAGATAAGAGGCTTGGGGCATGAAGGAATGAAAGATTGAAAGAATGAAGGAATTGTTTTTAACAAAGTGCAATTTGTAAAGATCCGATGAAAGTACTTGTAACAGATGATGTGCATCCGCTTTTAATTAAAGGGCTGTGTTCGAGAAATTTCGAAGTTCATTATCAACCCGATATCAGTTTGAAGGAAACCATTGAAAGGATCGGACCATATCAGGGTCTGATCATTAACAGTAAGATCATTGCTGATGCAGCATTGATATCGAAAGCTGCGAATTTGAAATGGATTGGTCGATTGGGCTCCGGAATGGAAATTATAGATGCTTCAGCCGCTGCTCAAAAAGGAATTCATCTCATCAGCACACCTGAAGGAAACTGTAATGCCGTTGCAGAACATGCCCTCGCGATGATCTTAGCATTATTTCGCAATCTGAGCCGCGCTGATCATGAGGTGAGAGACAAAAATTGGTCTCGTGAAAAAAACAGGGGAGAAGAATTATGTGGCAAAACTTTGGGCATTATCGGATATGGACATACAGGTCAACGGTTTGAAGAATTGCTTCGGGGATTTGATGTTAAAGTATTGGTTTATGACAAGTACAAGCAGCTTTCAAACTCTAAAGGTCGTTATAGCGTCGTTAAAGATGTAAATGAAATCAGGGAATCGGCCGAACTGATCAGTTTGCATCTCCCCCTGAGCTCTGAAACCAGGCATTTGATTGATAAAAATTTTATTTCCGGGTGCCGTCATTCATTTTATCTTATCAATACTTCCCGGGGACAGATTGTAAAGACCTCAGATCTTATAGAAGGGCTGCGGTCTGGCAAGATCAAAGGAGCTTGTCTTGATGTTTTTGAAAATGAAAAGCCATCGGGTTTTTCAGATTCCGAAAGGATCATGTATGATGAATTGTATAGCATGGAGCAGGTTTTGCTCAGTCCGCATATTGCCGGTTGGACCCATCAGTCCAAACTGAAAATAGCGGAAATCATGCTGGAAAAATTAGATAAAATCACCGGAATTATCTAATTGTATAAAGTTGTAAGCCAGTCATTTACTTATTATGTATCGAAGGCATACGTTAAGAAGGCCTCAAAAACAACAATTTGAATTTGACAGGTTATGAAATGCATTTAGAAATTCTTAACATTGCAAAATTTTTTAAGAAAGATTTCTCAACTTCACATTATGTTCAAACGATTATGGTTATTACTCAGTCTGTCATTCCTTTGCGGATTTTCAGCCTTCAGCCAAACTTCATTAACAGGAAAAGTTACAGACAATGACAATGGTGAACCCATTATACAATGTGGACTTCTGATCTATAAAAATGGCATTCAGGTCACTACCATTGTTACCGATTTTGATGGCAATTACAGCGTTCAGCTCGATCCTGGGAAATATGAGGTCGAGGCGAGATACGTTGGGTACAACGCCAAAAGAGTTACCGGGATCAATGTCCTTGGAGGTAAAGCCAATACCTTGAATATCAAGATCAGCGCAGGTATCGAGTTGCAGGCGGTCGAAGTCATAGAATACAAAGCCCCTCTGATTGAAAAAGACAATACCACCCAGGGACGTGTCGTCACGGCAGAGAATATTAAAAACTTACCGGTAAAAAGCGTTTTGGGTGTTGCCTCAACAGCCGCAGGTTTATCAAGTGTGGATGGCGGTGATGCTTCTATCAGAGGCTCCAGAACGGATGCGACTGTGTATTACCTCGATGGTATCCGAATTACGGGAAGACAAATACCTACTTCAGAATTGGAACAATTGCAAGTAGTTACGGGGGGAGTTGAAGCGCAATATGGGGATGTAACCGGAGGAATCATTGCTCTTACAAGTAAAGGTCCATCAGCTAAATTTTCCGGTGGTCTCGAATTTGAAACTTCTCAGTATCCCGAGCTGGATGCCTATGGTTATAACTTATTGAGCGCCAATTTCAGTGGACCGATATTGAGGAAAAGACTGACGGATTCTACATACGGACGCACCATTCTGGGCTACAGGGTAGCCGGTCAGCTCAACAATCTTAGAGATGATGATCCTCCGGCTTATGGAGTATACAGGGCTAAGGAAAGCACTATAGCAAGGTTGACCAAAGATCCACTGCAGCTCATCGGAGGGACTCCGGCAGTCTCTGCACAATTCCTCAATGAGGATGAAGTGGAATACATCAAATACAATCCAAATGAAGATAACAAAGCTGTAGATGTTTCTGCAAAACTGGATTTCAGACCTATTGAAAATATTGACATTTCAGTTTCGGGTAATTATTCCAATGTCAATGATAGATTCAATCCCCCTGATGAGAATACTAACGGTCAAGGGGCCTGGACTTTATTGAACTGGCCTAATAATCCTGTTCTTGAAGAAGACATTTACCGTGTGAATGTCAGACTCAGACACAGACTCGGAAAATTGGTAAATCTGAATGCTGGTCCCGAAGACGGTGAAGTCAGAAAAATGTCCAACATCCAGAATGCATTTTATACCATACAGGCAGGTTTACAGAATTCAAAAAGCACCAGACAGGACTGGCAACATAGAGACAGGTTTTTTGATTACGGTTATGTAGGCAGATTTGAAGGACACTACAATCCTGAATTTCGTTTTGACGCATCGATAGGTGGTGGAAGACATTCAGGATGGAATTTGCTTATCGATA
>JBGAWX010000212.1:0-6003 GCA_044227375.1 Saprospiraceae bacterium | reverse complement strand
CATGATGCTTCCGTTACATTTAATGGACAAGTCAAACTCACTGATGGTGCAGCTGTAACCGTAAAACTTGCAGAACAAGTCACATTCGTCTGACAACTGCTCGTCACGGTAAACACAACGGTTTTACTTCCACCACATGCTGATGGTGCTCCGGTACTGTTATTAGTTAAACTCGAATTGCAACCTCCACTTGTAGTAACAGTTGCTAACCAGTTTGCATATTTTGTATCAATGGCTGCTTGTGTCTGACATGATGCTTCTGTTACATTTAATGGACAAGTCAAACTCACTGATGGTGCAGCTGTAACCGTAAAACTTGCGGAACATGTTACATTCGATTGACAACTGCTGGTCACTGTAAATACCACAGTCTTGCTTCCGCCACATGCCGATGGTGCTCCGGTACTGTTATTGGTTAAACTGGAATTGCAACCACCACTTGTAGTTACAGTAGCTAACCAGTTTGCATATTTTGTATCAATAGCTGCTTGTGTTTGGCAAGCAACTTCTGTGACGTTCGATGCACAATTCAATACTACAGAAGCCGGTGCATTCACGGTAAAAACCGATGAACAAGTAGTTGATGAAGGTGCACAACTTGAAGTATATGTAAATGTCACCGTTTTTGCTTCGCCGCAAGCAGACGGATTCACAGAACCATTATTAGATAAACTGCCACTGCATCCCCCGCCGGCCGTAACCGTTGCAAGCCATGTGGCATATTTTGTATTTATGGATGCCTGGGTTTGACATGAAGATTCAGTTTGTGCAGTTGGACAATTTAATGTAACCAATAAATAATCTTCAACTTCACCATTTGATGCAGTTGAAGTGGATCGTTCATCGACGCCAGAAGATACAGAATCATCATTCAGATTATTAGTGGTCAACCGGACACGTAAATAATGAGCACTAAGAGATCCACTGACTGTGACCCCTGTCCATACTAAAGTTTTTGTTCCACTAAATCCATCTGCAACTGTGGTTGATTGAATTTCTGATGCTTCAAATGCACCATTACCATTTAAATCAATCCATGCATATAAATTCGCAGTCCTGCCTGTTGTGTTGAGTATGTTTGTAACCGGAACACTAATGGTTTGCGGTCCTCCTGTGGTCAGAGTGGGAAAAGAACTTACGCCATCTTCATCATCGGAAATATATGCATCATCACCAGATGCGTTGGCTGTTGGCATGGCGCCTGTATCATCCCCATCCAAAGTATTTATCTTAAGATGAGTGCAGTCCAATATATGTGATGGAGATCCATAACTTGCAGGTGCATCGCTATAATCCGTTTCAGGAATTATAGTATACTCGATAGAAAAAATAATATGAGCATCATCTGTAGTAGGACTAACTGTATTTGATTTCGTTTGATCAAATCCAGTTCCTCCAATTATTAGTGGCAAATGAGAGTCACTATGAGTGGTAGTACCAACATAAATATTTCCATCCTTCAAACTTAAATGGTTTGAACCTCTCGGATCACCTGTATCTCCAAGATAATCATTATATGCGCCTCCCATATTTGTTGCAAATCGCAATGAGCTTATACTTTCATTGAATGCTGCAAAAAACATATCGAGACCACCTTGATTGGATGCTTGAAAGAATGATTCTCCATTTATGTTTACCGTTGGAATTCCAGTCGCATTTGCAGCGGTGGTTCCAAATACCATCAAATATACTATTTGCGATCCTGCACAATTATACTGTGTGATGGTCTTGATTCCTTCACCAATATCATCACCCCCGCCACCGAAAAAGGTACATTTATAACTTGCTGCGCCTCCTGTAGCACTAACTGTTCCCACTGCAGCATCCGTTCCACCGTTATGACTCACATCATATGCGCCCGTTGAAGTTGGAAATCCGCTAGATACAGAACCCGTCCAAGCTAAAGCCCCATTGAGTAATTCAACATCGTTTATTTTATCAACTCCTGATCCTCCAATTTCATCCAGATAATTGAATGCAGTTGCCGTCGAATTCAAAACTCCCATTATACCATCGATATCTGCTGTGCTGTTTGACCCTGCAGCAGCAGGATTTACTTCTGTCATTCCTGCTGTAGTATTATTTCCCCATCCGGCAAAAGCAACTCTTTCATCTGGAAAAACTTCGAGATCATTAAATGTTTCTTCTGCACTTCCACCGATGTATGTTCCCCAGGTCAATGTATTGGTACTGCTGAATTTACCGATCCACATTTCACTGCTTCCACCATAAGTTGCATCTGCTACTCCACTTGTGATATATGCCGCTGGTAAGGCAGCTAATGTGGTGAAACCAACCACATAAGTATTGTCATCAATAGCACGAATAGAAGGAGCACCCAGATCCTCTGCTCCTGTACTACCGAGATAAGTTGCGTAATGTAGTGTTCCAAGATCTTTAGAAAATATTGCAACAAATCCATCATTGCCATTTCTTGTTCCATCAAATGGTGTTCCTGCAGTTGGAAGGTCAACAGTTGTTCTACCGCAAACAAAAACTCTATTGTTGGATAAACTCAATCCATACGCTGCCACTTGATTGCCAGCAGCAACTGAATTTGGACCATACAATGTGAGGTCAACCAGATCCGAACCACCACTATTCAAACGATATATTATGGCTACACGGGGAGTAGACCCTGTGCCAAATCCAGTAATCACATTAAGATACCCGTTAGCATCGTATGGCGCTGAGCTTGTTGATATTTGGCGATTGCTCGCTCCCGCACAATACACCATGCCATCAATTGAATCCACCTGAATGGCAAATAAATACTGATCAAAATCGGTATCATTACCGTCAAAAAAAGTACCCCAGGTTAATATAGGATCTATGATTAATGGATATCGTTCATCTATTTTTGATTTTGTGCTGAAACCAATTGAATTATTTCCATTCGCTTCAAAAGCAAATTCCACGGGAGATTTACCATGATCAGTAACCTGATACGACTCTGGTATATGGAATTTGATATCTGTAAATCGAAGACCCAGGTTTAAATTTCCTTTTTCATCTACAGACAATTTATCCTGACCTTCAAGGATCAAATTTATTTTTTTGTAATCCGCACCGGCATCAAGAATCCAGTCAAACTCCAATTCGCCATCAGCACTACTGTATAATCTAATATCTATACCGGGATAAATGTTCTCAAGTGTCAAATCCTTTGCAGCTCTAACGTTTGATGCCCAGGTTTGAGCATTATTGCCGTTAAAGTAATTGTAGTGTGTACTGAACGAATCCCCTAATTTTATTGATGGCTGAGCATTGGCCCCATTGAAATTTAAAGTAAAAGTGTGTGTTCCTTTCAGAATGATTTCATCTTCCAGAAACTTTTGATTGTGTTTGATGATTTCATAATCTTTTGCAACAAACCGAATCTTTGTTCTTTCGATATAAACCGCTGTCTTCTTGCCTTCAAAATAATATAGAATATTCCTATTCTCCAATTGCCCCCTGTTTTCCATGAAACGCAAGATCTCCGCATTCTTTTTTAATGTCTGTTTGACCCGTTCTTCAATCATCGAGTCCGTTTTTAAATGAACCTGCGAATGCAAATCAAAATATAAAAACGCAATCACGACACTAAATAAAATCTTGCCATATCCCATGATTGGACCATAACCTGTCCAGACTGAGAGCGGGGATTTACTAAAAACCTCCTTAAATCCAAAGAGGTACAGCAGCGATTGGGAAATCCGCCTTTCATAAAATGACAAGCGATTTGATTGAGTAGATTTCTTAAATAGTGAAAAATAAGCTATAAGAAACCTAAGTCTCGAAATGAGTCTGTTTGTAGTTAGCATTATTGAGATTGTCCTAGTCAAGAGCAAATATAAGTAAAATATTAAATATATAATACATGTTTATTTATCTAATAATCAATTAGTTAAACATATTGACCGGTTTAAAAATTCTTGGAATGGGGGGATTTTCCGGGTTAAGTTCAGCCTTCTGAGCAACTGCCTTGGAGGCTTCATTCGCTCATTATAAAGCCAATTTGGATAAAATTGAACTGTGAAAAACCACCTGATCTCCGGAAAACCTGTCTGATCTAAGATCCATACCTTGCTTTGTAGAAATGGGAATTAAGGCTTGGTTGAAAATAATTCCAAGTTTGCCGGTATTGGTTGTAATGCCGAATGGATATTCGTAATGGTTCAATTACTCCCAAAATTTAGGGAGACCAAACGACTATCTCATCGGTATGATCTTTAAATATTTGGACTATACAATAAATCTAAATGGCAAAAATTTATCGCCGGATGCTCTCAGGATTTTTGTACTTGAAAGAGACGGATGGACAGTAAAACCCAAGCGATAATAAAGCACAAACCTCAAAGACTCATGAAATACTTTGCATTGCATGGCTAAATGATCTCTGGTCTAACAGTCGAATAGATCCTAATTTTTCCTCGGCTGATTTTTATCAAAAGGTTTTTTGTGGAATTTCTTTTTCTTTTTGCGCTTGCTTTCAGGCAGTACGATTTCACCGGTGACGTCTGCATAATCATGCTCCACAGGCTTTGTGGTATCGACAGCTTCTTCTGCTGCAACAATATCATCTGGTTTTTCTCCTTTGACGTTCATGGATTTTATGAGCCGGACATAATCCGGTTTCAAAGGCATGACCAGAGACCGTCCTTTTTCAGGCTCATAAGAATAGTATAATACACCCCGGAAAATATCAATTTTAATCAAACTTGCTTTACCATGTTTTGAATACAATTCTTCCACATCCGATGGATATTTATCCAGTTCATCGATATATAAATCCAATTCATAATTCAAGCAACATTTCAATCTCCCGCACTGACCTGTTAGCTTGGATTGATTAATTGCAATGTTCTGGTATCGCGCTGCATTTGTATTTACAGTTTTAAAATCAGAAAGCCAGGTAGAACAACACAATTCGCGACCACAGGAACCAATTCCACCGATACGGGCAGATTCCTGACGCGCACCGATCTGCCACATTTCAATTTTTGTTTTAAATTCTTTTGCATACGATCTTACCAATTCCCTGAAGTCAACTCGTCCTTCTGCAGTATAGTAAAATGTTGCTTTCTTCATGTCTGCTTGAAATTCTACGTCGCCGATCTTCATATCAAGATTCAGATTGCGGGCAATCACTCTTGCTTTAACTAAAGCCGAATGTTCAATCGCCCTTGCCTCTTCCATACGCTCGATGTCTCTTTGATTTGCTTTACGAAGAATATCAAATGTGATTCTGCCTTCGGAAAAATTCTTGCGCTTCATTTGAATTTTTACAAGATCACCCATCAAACTCACCCTTCCTACATCATAACCACCATAACCTGTATCCACAACAACAAGATCTCCTGTAGTGAACCGATAAAAATCCTGAACTCTGTAAAATGCTTTTCTCGAACCGTTTTTAAAACTTACTTCGGCTAACTTGCTTTCTTCCGGATCATCCAGATCCAGCACAGTAAGCCAATCATACGTATTCATGCGATTACACCCTCCGCTTGAACAATGTCCTTTATCCTGACATCCTCCCGGTGAACCATTTTTATTTGTTTTACAACTTGTACATCCCATGCTGTCTAATTTTCGCTCCTTCAGAGCCCTTAAATTAATTCTTATTTTATAATATCAAATTCATATTCTTACCATCTCCCCTTCTCCCTCTCTCCCTTTCTCCCTTTCTCCCTTCCTACCTTCCTACCTCATTGCCTTCCTTCCCCTCTTCCTTCACTCCTGATTATCCCCGACAATTCAATACAAAAATGAGTCATCAACACTTTAATATTTGCATTTCTTTGAATGGCTATTAGACAATCATCCATTAAATCCACCCATTGATTAATTTGCATAAGTGAAAGCGAACCGGATAGTTTCTTCGAATAAGCCATCATCGGATTACCCTGAAAATCCAGATCCTTAGTTTCACTAAATTTAATTCTCAACACAAATGATAACAGAAGTTGTATCCATTCTATAAATTTCTTTTGCTCTTCTTTATTAAACTCCTGAAAT
>JBGAWX010000211.1:0-6083 GCA_044227375.1 Saprospiraceae bacterium | reverse complement strand
CATTCTGATCCAATTCAAATGGCATTTCACAATTGAGAAATGAATAACCTCCTGGGAAAATAATGTCTTTAGCTCTAATTCTCTTCACCAAAATCGTATCAGTACATTGATCCGTATTGCCTCCTGCATCGGTAATTAATATATCCCGATACACCGCTTTAGAGTAAACCGTATCGCAATTAAAATGCTGAATGCGTTCATCTATTGTTGTGACCGTATATGCGCTGCAATCGTGACCACTATAGTTTAGGGGGAAATTGAAATTGAAAGAAAAACAATCTGTAGTATCTGCCCTGCAAATGGCTATTGGTGCCAATTTATCTTCAATCAATAAATCACTCCAGCATGAATTGCCTGTAGTCGGATCCGTTACTGTTGCCACTATATGCAATCCCAAATAATGAGAATCAATAGGATTCGGAACCGGTGTACCATAATGACTCAATGTCACTTCGAATACATCATAACAATTAAACTGACCTGCTAACAACATTTGAGGAGTTATCAATGCCTGACAATTTTGATCCAGTGAAACATTGATATTCTTGCACGATATGCTGGTTGATCCAATCACATTTACTGAAAAACTGCAACTCGCAGTTTGACCATTTGCATCGGTTACCTGATACACATTTGTGGTTACGCCTGGTGGAAATGAATTTCCTGGAGCGATCCCTGATAATAATTGGGCCTGCAGTCCTCCTTCAAATTCTATAATATATCTTCTGGGCGTAAAAGGAGGAAAATCAAACCAGGTTCCTAGCAGGAGATCCCAATAATACACAAAATCACCAGATACAATTCCAGGCTGTCCGATTCCCCAATTTGAATAATTAAACTCTTCACATGTCACCCATGCAAATTGACCTGCAATAGGCATGTACCGCAATCCGATCCAATACTGATCTTCTGCCGGATTCAGGTTGATCGGTATGTTGCTGAATAAAAAAAGATTTTCAGCTGCGTCCCCAATAGTCACGAGATGCCCTCCCAAAATTGCTGCCATTGAATCCGCACCAGGCCAGGTCTGATGATTCGCCGGACCGGGATCTGATATATAATACGTATTGCCATTATGCACACCAATGAAACTAAATCCTGGAATTACAAGATTTGAGTTGGTGCAATTATCATGGGTTTCCACATTATAACAATACACTCGATTGCAATCAAAAGTATCCAGGTTTACTGTGGCATTAGGTGGGCAGGTTATCGTTGGCGGTGTATCTGTAGCCGTAATGGTAAAAAAACATGTAGATGAATTTCCCGCACAATCTGTAAGCTGATATACGACTGTATGCATACCGGCTGAAACCGGTGTGCCATCGCCTGCGCCGGGAGCTGAATCCGGCAAAGGACCACTCACTTGTGCAAGTTGTAAATCATCATACATCAAATTGCTGATTGTCAAAAATGCTTGAGTCGTAATGTTATTCGAATTCACTCTAAAACAGAGTTCATCACCGGAATTTATGGTCAATTGAACTGTACCTGTTGCATAACTTCCAAATAAGGGGGTAAGCTGAGTTGGCACTCCATTAAGCAAATAGTAAGCATCATCGCCAAAAAAGCTCAATGCAAAACCAGTCTTTCTTGCTGCCCAATTGAATTTAAGATTTCCTGAGCAGTCAAAACGAATACACATTGTAGCTGTGGAATTGGAACCGAAGGATCCACCGGAAGTTCCTCTGATCCTTATGGAGTCCGGTGTAAAATCACTGTATAATGGAGTTCCGGATCCTACAGTAGTTTGTACCCAATTTCCAAAATCCAGAAAGTCGGTAAAACCTGTTATGAGGTTTCTGCATTGATCAAAGATTTGTGGTGCCTGCCAATAAAGTGTTGGCTGGCAGGTTGTTGTATCATTAATGGCAAATGTGGTATCCCCGGGACAAGAAAGAAATACCGGATTGTTATTGTCCGGATCACAAGGGGATTGTCCTGATGCAGGCAACTTGGCCAATAAAAGGAAAAATAATGCTAAAGAAGTGAATCTCAGCGAAGTACAAATGTTCATGTGCAATGAATTTTAAGTTTGATGACTTCGCTAAATCCGCTACGGACTACAAAAGAATAATGTATCGGGGTGTAAACCGGGGTAAAACTAAAGATTAATCTTTATATATTATAGTATTTATATATATTTTAAATTATGAGTCTCTGATGATTTATATACATTCACAGGCTTTGGCACTCTATGCTGTAAAAGTTTTATCGAAATGCTGAAAGACAGATGATTCCTGATAATATAGGATGAAAGATTTTGACTGCATCTACTCATTACTTCAATAGTATAAAACTAAGAATGAATGGGGCAACCCATTCCAATAAAATACAAAAGATGAAATCCAGAAGAATATTTATGAATTGATCTTTCTGATTCAACATTCTTTAGAGATAATTTCACATTATTTGTAACTTTCGATATCTTTTCAAGGATAAAACACCATTAATGAATAAATCGAGTCTGTTTGTAATCATTAGCCTCCCTGTTTTATTATTTGGACAAACACATTCTGCAGTAATTTCCGATCATATTGCGCAATCACGAAATTTATTAGATCAGAAAAAGCCCGAGGAAGCACTCACAAAAATAAAAAACACATTTCAACAGGACTCCAGTCTTACAAGAGAAGACAGCATCACATTATACGATCTGATGGTGCAGTGCCATTCCAAATTAAAACAATATGAAAATGCGGCAAAAGATTACGAAGAGGCATTAACTCATACTGCCGGATACGATACATTACAAGCTAAATTGCATTATCAACTTGGAATTGCAAGATACCGGCTCAGTGAATATACTGTGGCAACAACCCATATTATTAGCGCCCGCGACTTGTACCGGAAGCTTTTTGGCACCGATGACATTAATTATACAGCATCATTAAATACACTTGGGTTTTTATATAATGTACAGGCAAAATACAGTGAAGCCGAAAAAGTATTTCAGGAAGCGAAGCAAATCAATCTGCGGCTAACCGGTGGAGAGGATTTGCAATATTCCAGAATTATTACAAATCTTGCAGATGTCTATTGCAAATTGAATCGCTATGATCAAGCCGATGAATTGTATAAGACCTCTCTTCGGATTAAAGAAAAACTAAGCGGTAAAAAAAGCAGAGAATATGCTGCTACACTTTATGGTGTTGCCAATTTTCAAGCCAGTCTGGGTAAATATGAAAATGCCATTTCAACTATTAAAGAAGGAATCGCCATTTACAATGCTTTAAATGAAATCAAACATCCCGATTATCTTAAATTCCTCGATAACCTGGCCTTACTCACGGAAAAATCAGGTGACAAAACTGAAGCAGAACGATTGATCAAGGAAGCTATCAATCGGCGTGACACCTCTGGCCTCGACAAACAGGATGACTATGCTTTAAGTCTCGGCAATCTCGGGCGACTTTATCTTGAAGAAGGAAAAGCAGACCTTGCCTTACCTCTTGTTGAAAAAGCAACCCCACTAATCGCCACTATTTATGGAAAGAATCATCCTGCCTATGCAGGTGTATTAACTACTTTGGCAAACATTCAGGCGGAACGTGGAGATCATGAAAATGCGAATGCCAATTATGAGGAAGCCATCCGCATCATTCAAAGAGTCCTTGGCAAAGAGCATATTGAAAGTTTCAACATCCAGTTTGCTTATGCAAAATTTTTGCGCAAGACCGGAAAGAAAACCGAAGCAATTGCTCTATTCAAAAAAATTGACAGAATACCCAGGATGTATTTGAAACGCGCTACACGCTTTCTTTCAGAGATGGAACTCAGTGAAAAAGTCAACGAATACAAATCGTTTATTCATGAAATTTACAGTTTTCTTTTAGAAATGCCGGACGATCCGGAACTTTCTTCATTAGCTTACAATGCAAGTCTTTATTACCGCGGATTTATACTGAATAATCTTCAACGCATCCGTTTGAGCATGAATAAAGCATTAAAAGTTAGTGATGCAAGGGATGAAGTCATTTCATTACACCGGCAATTGGAAAATGAATTGAATCGTCCGATTAGTGAAAGAGCAAATACCGCTGAACTGGAAAAGAAAATTTCTCAGATGGAAAGTGACATCACCCATACCCTGGGTTCCCTTGCAGAAGAAGCTAAAGAATTAAATTGGGAAGACATTCAACTTGCACTTGCAGATGATGAAGCATCCGTTGAGTACATCTCGTTTCCCAATTCAAGAGCATCGGATTCAATTTATTACGGAGCCCTTATTCTCACAAGGATAATGGAAGCTCCCATATTTATTCCCTTATGCAAAGAATCTGACTTTGCCACCATCTTGGCTTCAAATGCCTTACGCACTCCGGAATACGTAAACAGCATTTATAATTTTTCTAGTCGTGGGGCTGCAACTATAGAAGACACAAAAGTATTTTTAACAGACTTAATCTGGCAACCACTGCAAAATAAATTGCATGGCATTAAACGATTATTTTTAGTTCCTGACGGATTGCTTAGCAGAGTGAATCTCGCGGCCTTACCAACTTCATTGGAAACTGTAGTTGCGGATTCCATAGAACTCATTTTAGTCAGCAGTACCCGGCAAGTCGTACCCAGTGATGAAAACATCATGGCGTATTCAGCTAAGAAGACCATCGTCGTTGGTGGAATTGACTATGATCATAAAACACCAGAAGTAGTTTCTACTGATACTTTATCAGCAATCACACAAAGATCGTTTAACAAAGTTTGGGGGGCATTGCCCTGGGCTGAAAAAGAAAGTAATGAAGTAGCAAAGCTTCTGATGAACCAGGGCTATTATGTGAATTACATGAAGAGTACAGATGCCCGTGAAAAAATGGTTGTCGACAGTTTGGAAAACCTTCATGGATACCGCATCATTCATTTTGCAACGCACGGTTATTTTAAGAGCGGAACTAAATCTGAAGAACAGGAAAGTTCTGGTTTCTATGGAAAAGGCATGTTAAATAGCGGATTGGTTCTTACAGGAGCGAATGTATTGCAAACCGATTCGAGTAATGTAACCAATGAAGATGGATTGTTGAGTGCCTATGAAATCAGTCATCTCGATTTATCACAAACAGAATTGGTCGTATTGTCCGCATGTGAAACAGCAATTGGAGATCTCAATGATCTCGAAGGGGTCTATGGATTGCAGCGCGCATTCAAACTGTCTGGTGCGGGACAACTCATCATGAGTTTATGGCAAGTTCCTGATAGGGAAACAAAAGATTTCATGCTCAGCTTTTATAGAAACTGGCTAACTGATAAATCCACTATTCGAAAGGCTTTTCAAAAAACACAAACAGAGTTCAGACAGCGATTTGTAAATCCATATCAATGGGCAGGTTTTGTGTTGTTGGAATAGGAAGCATTTTAGCTAAAGACTATAAATTCCTCTTTAATAAAAGCACTCAACAATGTTTCAAACATCTTTACTGACTGTGACATTGTCAAGAATAAATTGAATGATTTAGTACTTAAAAAAAGGGAGGTTTTACTCTTAATTTATTCAAACACCAAGTAGCATCCGTAAAGCACGACACATATTGCTATAGTAGTCAAGCCATAAAGAAAAAAACCAGTAAGCAAAGGGATCAGATCCATCATAGTCAATACACAGCTCAGGAATCCTAAAAAAGCACCTGCAGACATGTAGATGAAACCTGGTTTTTGCCGTCTCTCCGATTGGTATTTTTTGTAAGCAATCAGTGTCTGTTCGATTTCATCTTCATTAAATCCCGCCAGCATCAATTCATTTCTGATCTGTTCGACAGAACAGTTACTTTCTAACCATTCTTTTAAGCGCCGATCATTGATGGAGATTAAATCTTTCATGAATTTAATAAAATGCGTCAGCGAATTTATCAATACTTTTTGAATTAATAAAATCCTAGCTTTTAAAATTTTATTAGACGAGTTATCAAAAATCAACATTTCCTTTAAAAAAACAATCCCGTCATGTAAATAACGGGATTGCTATATTCAATGCGTACTTATGTAACTCTCTTCGTTCTTGCTTTCTTTTTAATTAGTTCACTGCTTTTTCTTAAGAAACAGATTAATAATCAAGCATCATGGTTTTTGTATCTATTTGTTTATCA
>JBGAWX010000210.1:0-6123 GCA_044227375.1 Saprospiraceae bacterium | reverse complement strand
GTATTGTATTTAATTTCTTTTCCGAACTCAACTTCTACCCATTCCATTAGCTCTTTATAACCTTGCAATCCATTGCGTGGGTTTTTCAGTACTTTTTCAATTGCCTTGTGCTCATCATTTGTGATCTTACTTGGTTTAAAACCCGTTTTGTTATGCGTACAAACTAATTTCACACCTCCCTTTTCGTACATCTTTCTCCATTTTTGAACACTATTGGGGTCGACTCCTGATTTTTCCGCAAGTGTACGCTTTGAAATTGCTTGATTTCCAGCTCTTTTCATTTCTAAAATAACTCTAATTCGGGTTGAAATCATAGGAATAGAGTCCTTCATTAACTTCTTTAGTTCTGAAATCGACTCTGTTACCGGAATAAATATTGCTGCTGCCATGTTAATGAATTATATTATAGTCCAAATATAAATCAAAATAATGAAATATCATAATAGACTACAATATATTTCACTTTGGTATAATTTATTTTTTAACGTGAAAAACCATAAATATGAAGAGATTTTTACTCCTGATTTTGTTTGGAGGATTATTCTTTGGACTTAAAGCCCAGAATACATTCTCCGACGATTTTGAAGCATACACAGTTGGTGCATTTTTAGGTCCCAGTTCACCACAATGGACGACCTGGAGTGGTGCACAGGGTGGAGCTGATGATACCCGAGTTTCCAATGAGCAAGCTCATAGTGGAAGCAAATCCATAAAATTTTTGTCAACAGTTGCAGCAGGTGGTCCTGCTGATGTTATTCTCCCATTTGGTGGTCGAAGAACCAATGGCATATTCACTTTGGAAATGTGGATGTTTGTTGTAAACAATACGGGTGCCTATTTTAATTTTCAGGGAAATGCTGCGGTAGGTGGTGTTTGGTCAATGGATGCATTTTTTGATCCTAATGGCGATGTGCGATTTACACTGGGCACTGGTGGCGCTACTCCAGTTGCAAGAGGTACTCATCCAAAAGACAGTTGGTTTAAAATTAAAGTCGTCGCCAATTTAACTGATAACAGTTGGGAAGCTTTTATTGATGATAAATCACTTGGAAAGTGGACAAATCCAAACAATGCTGTAGCATCCATGGATATTTACCCTACAAGTTCAAATAGTCTTTCTACATTTTATGTAGATGATGTAAGTTATGTGTATGAACCCTATGTTCCTCTTAACCTGGATGCCTCTTTAACATCAGCATCAGTAAGAGCAAAAAATCTTGCAGGTTCGACTTCACCAGCTACGATTAAAATTAAAAATGTTGGCTTAACCAAGATTACTTCTGCGGAAGTAGAATGGTCGGTTAATGGAGGACCAGTCAAAACAGAACAATACACTTTAAATCTCAACAATCTTCAGGAATCTGCTGCATTGCCTTTATCCGAAGTGATAACTTATAACGGTGGAGTCAATACGGTTAATTTCAACATCACAAAGGTGAATGGAAGTAATGATGAAAAAGCAAGCAACAATGTGCGTTCTCTTAGCCTTGAGGGAGTGACACCTGCTCCGCATAAAAAAATAGTAGTAGAAGAAGCGACAGGTACCTGGTGTCAATGGTGCCCAAGAGGTGCAGTGTATATGGATTCTATGAGCAAGTTATACCCCGAGCATTTTATCGGCATAGCAGTACATAATGCAGATCCGATGGTTGTAGCCCCGTATGATGCTGGAATAAAAACATTTCCAGGATTTACAGGATATCCAAGTGTGATTACGAATCGCAGAACTTTGGGTGATCCAAGTGCTGTTGAACCTGTGTTTTATGATCAAATTGTTGAATTAACTCCGGTGATTCTTGATCTTGGAGCATCATACGATCCCAATACCAGAGCTTTAAATGTTGAAGTTAAAGCGGATTTTGAAGAAGCCGTAACAGGAGATCACAGATTCAACCTTGTCGTTGTTGAAGATGGTGTAAAAGGAACAACTTCTTCTTACAATCAATCCAATGCGTATGCAGGGGGAAATAACGGAGTAATGGGTGGTTTTGAATTATTGCCCAATCCTGTACCTGCTGCGAGAATGACGTATAACCATGTGGCCAGAGCCATTATGGATGGTTGGAGCGGATTGCAAGGTTATCTACCGGATGACATTCCAGCGGGAACTTCTTATATCAAAGCATATAGTTATAATTTACCAACCACGTTCAATTTTTCAAATATCAAATTGGTTGGAATTATGATGGATCCAAATGGAGAAATTCTCAATGCCAATGAAGTTTCAATTGACGAAGCTTTGGCTAACGGATTGTTTACAGCCACAAAGGATCCTGGAAGTAAGCAGTCGCAACTTATCATCAATCCGAATCCTGCATCAGGATTAGCTCAAGTACATTTCAATATTGTGAACAGTTCCAATATAGCATTGGAAGTTTTGGACATGATGGGTAGAGTGATCAGCAAAAAAGATTACGGAGTAATGAGTGGAGTTGTAGACCTACCGATTCAAACTTCTTTATTGGAGAATGGCAATTATCTGGTTCGTTTAGTTCAGGATAATAAATTCCAGACTCAAAAACTTGTTGTTGCACATTAATTAGAAAAGAAATTTTCATTTAATAATAAGCCGTTTCGGATTACCGGAGCGGCTTTTTTATTACGTCATTTTTAGGATTTTATGCCGAAGGATTTTCAATTACATCTTAATTCTGTAAACTACAGTATATATCGAATTGGAATAAAACCAGGAAGAGGCGGATTTATTTTAGGAATTGCATTGGATCCACAGGTGTTTTTTCGATCCATGTTTCAAAATGCAGCTCATAATAACCCTCTTCATTTTTTACTGCTTTACCAAGATTGACGCCCTGTTCAACTTGTTCTCCGTTGCGAAGCAATACGTTCTCCAGATTTGAATACACGACAAACATGTTGCTGGCTTTTGTAATCAATAAATACAATTGATTAGGCATTTTCCGGATTTCGACCACTTCTGAGTTGGCAGATACTTTTACAAACGGATCTTTGGACTGGAGGTCTATACCATTATTGCGTATCAGAAGTTTCGATTTTCCTGCATCCATATTTTTTCCAAACCGGGAAATGATTGTAGCATTTTTTAAAGGGTACCTGATATTTACATTTTCTTTTGAAACGATGTTCTTACCTTTTGATTTTGAAATTGATTTGATGCTCGATTCAATTAATTTATTGATTTCGTCTTTGCGTTTTTTATAAGCGATTAATTCTGCGTTCAATCCGGACTCCTTAGAATTTAGATCATTTACAAGAAGTTTTGATTTTGAAATATCAGTTTGTAAATTTTCTTCTTCTTTTTTTACTGATTTAAGCAGTGAATCTTGTTTGAATGATTCCTCAGTCAACCGGTTTAATAATTGATAGTAATTTGTTTTTGCAGATCTCAGGTTTGCCAGGGTATGCTGGCGTTCCCGTTCAATTCGTTCAAGTAAATACCATTGTTTTACATTTTTATCGATATCGCCGGGATGAAGCAAAGACAAGATAGGATTATAAGTAAGCCGGTGAATCAGTTTGTTCTTTAATAATTTTGCATACTCTGCTTCCAGCAATTTTTGAGATTCTAAACTCGCCGAATTTTGCAATTTCAATTCCCGAATTTCTGATTCTGTCTTTTGCAGTTCTGCAGAAAATTTTTCCTGCAATTCTTTTCTGTATAAAATCTGGCTTTGTAATAATTCAAGTCGTTTTAATAATTGTTTTTTCTCTTCTTTGGATCCGGTAAGCAATAAATTTGTTTGGTCAATCGATTTTTGAATCAGTTCCACAGAATTGATTTCGTTTTGATTTGTATTCTTTGATTGACCCAATATGCCCTGATATATCAGAAAGGAACCTAGACTTATTACAATAAAACAATTGACGTTTTTATTTTTCATTTGCGTTCTATTGAATAATGAGCCGGAATGCTAAATTTTATTGCTGTAATCGGTTCCAATTTGATTTCATCCCATTTGATGTGAATGTTCATGATTTGACTTTCCGTATTATAAATGATCATTTCGAATTGGGTGGGAAGCCATTTGCCGGAATAGTAATTTGATTTCTTAACATTGAGCTGCACAGAATGATGTTCGTATGTGGCTTCAAAGGAATGAGGAAGAAGTCTTGTGGTATCCAATTGATAAGTAAGCGTCTGATATTCTGAGCTCCCGGTTAATGTACATTGTTTGCCGGATTTTTTAAATTCATAATAAATTTCATTGTCAAGAAAGCATCCACTGGTTAACATCTGATGTATGCTTGAGAAGTCCATCGGAATGTTTTGATTTGATACAAAATCATCCATGGAGAAACAGGTATAAGTTTGATTTATCCTGTCCAGAATTTTGAAACTGTCTTTAGTAATGAGTATACGGGAAAGCTCGATCCCTAATTTTTTAATCACAGCCAGGTACAAGCTATCTTTAATAAAATATAGATGGATATTTCCGTTCAACTCTTCATTTTGGTCTGTGTAGGTAACATGGCCTTTTGCACTAAAGTAGGAAAGGTTTTGATTTAAAAGAATCCTATTAATGACTGAATCACTGTTGATTTTATCGAAATCAATCCTGGCGAACGCAGCATCATCTTTATTCAAAATGCGGCTGCTGTGACAGGAAATCAGGTAACAACAGGAAGCAATCAAGAATGATTTCAGAATGCTGGAATTCATTTTATATGCATATTCTGTTGGAGCTTAAGATCCGATTCGCTATCCAGAATGGCCCGGGCTTTAACTTTGAATTCATTAGCGGTTTGAGTAATTCCAAGGGCATCATAAATTTTAGATGCTAAAAGCAAGGCATCAGCGCTTTCGCAATAACCTTTGGCAATGGAACTGTCAATGTATTCCTTTGCTTTTTTCTGGTCTTTTTTATTGTAAAAAAGTTCGGCTGCTTTGTCCAATTTAAATGATTCATGTATAAATTCAGAGCGCATTGCTTTTTCGAAATAGTCAACGGGGTATGGTTCTCCTTTTCCTGCCAGGAAAACACAATATTCCAATGCCGCAAGATAGTCATGATCTGTTTCCATCGCAAGTTTCCAAGCTTTAGCAGATTCTTCTTCATTTTTTAACATCGAAAGTATTTTTGCTTTTAGAATGAGCACTTCAGTTCGTTTATGATCATTATAGCTGACCATCAACTGCAGTTGATCCACTATTGGTAGAATGTCATTTAATTGATTTAATTTGAATTTACTTAAAACCTGGACGTATGCAGGAAAACTCTGATTGGGATACAATTCCATGCACTGCTCTGAAAAAAAATTCGCAGTCTTCCAATGGTTGAGGTGAATCAGGCAAAATAACAAATTGTCCCAGACAGAATAGGGTACCTGCCCGTCTTTAATTGATTGCACATAAGATTCTTTTGCCTGAAGCAAATCATTCAATTGAAAGTGGATATCACCAATTAATGCAATGGGTTTTGGATCATTGGGAAATTGTCTTCTAAGAATTTCGGCAGGTCTTAATAAGGATTGTATTCCGGACTTGTCGGAATTGGAAATATAGCTGCTCAATTTTAAAAACAGGAATTTTATTTTATCATCAAGACTGACTTCCTGGGATTGGATATATTCGTCAGGAGATTTTGTGATGTTGGAACTGGAATCAATCGGTTCAAATTTGGCCAGGCGTTTTAATTCTTCATTATTTGGATCTACCCGGTAAAGCATTTCTGAATATTTTTTGACTTGTTCCGGTTTGTTCGCTTCCATATAAGATTTAATCAGTTCAACCAATAATTCAGTATTTGCAGGAAATTGATTGTGACAGGATTCAAGTATTTCAAAAGCTGCTTTTTTCTTTTTTAAAAATGTAAATACATATGATTTTTTTATAGCAATGGTTGGTATTAATCCAAATCGTTTTTCAGCTGCATTAAGAATTTCAAGTGCTTTTTTGAAGTTTTCGGATTTTGAATAAAAGTATGCAGCATTGTCAAAATGTGAAAAATTATCTTTTTCAATCATGCTGAGCTTTTCATAGGTTTCAGCAGTTTCCTGGATTCTACCGTTTTCTTCACACATATTGGCTTTAAAGAGAAGATACCAGATATTATCTGGTTCGGTGTTTATACTCTCATCAATGGCTTCAAAGGCTTGTGCCAATTTTCCGATAGTACGATAAATTTTGGCCAAATAGTAATTTGA